>JANQTK010000292.1 GCA_030731695.1 Polaribacter sp. | reverse complement strand
ACTCTATCTTTTTTGTGCTGTAAGGAATGATATTTTTTAATGTCAATGGTGTCCTTTACTAGTTTTATCAAATATTCTAATGCAAATTCTTCTTCAATCAAGCCTAAATTGATACCATCTTCAAAATCGATAATTGTATAACAAATATCATCAGCAGCTTCCACTAAATAGGCTAATGGATGTCTGTAAAACGAACTGTTTTCTGATGATTTTTGCCTCATTCCCAACTCTTGAACAACTTCTAAAAAAGCTTCTTTTTCTGATTGAAAAAAGCCGTATTTTTTATCTACAATGTGCGATGTTGGCTTTTTTGGCAAACTTTCTTTGGGATATTTTAAAAACGCTCCCAACGTTGCATAACTCAAACGCAAACCTCCAGAAATGCCTTCTCTATTCTCTGTCAAGATTTTAAATCCGTTGGCATTTCCTTCAAAATCAATCAAATCTTGGTATTCTTTTGCAGACAATTCGTCTTTGTATTTTTTACCATTTCCAGATTTAAAATATTCGCCAATGGCTTTTTCACCTGAATGTCCAAATGGTGGATTTCCAATATCGTGCATTACAGAAGCTGCTGCAACAATAGCTCCAAAATCATTAAAAGTATAGCCCAAACCAACCAAATTTGGATGACGTTCTAACAAAATTTTTCCTACTCTTCTGCCCAAAGTTCTACCAACTACAGACACCTCTAAACTATGTGTTAAACGTGTGTGTACAAAATCAGTCTCAGAAAGTGGAATGACTTGGGTTTTATCTTGTAAACTTCTAAAAGCTTCAGAGAAAATAATTCTATCAAAATCTACATCAAAACCCAAACGTGTTTCATCTTGAGCTATTCTTGGTCGTTTTTGTGTATCGCCAAATCGTTTTAAAGAAAGGAGTTGTTCCCAGTTCATTGTATGCTGAATTTAGTTCAGTAGCTGTTTTAAGTTTTCGAAAATACAAAAAGAGAAGCATTGCTACCTCTCTTTTTAACTGATTTTTTATTTGATGGATGCTGAAACAAGTTCAGATTGATTATCAATTAAGAACCACACATTTCACAATCGTCTGGTCCTGCATTTTTAGAAGCTTCCACCATTGCTCTAAATTCTGCTGGTGTCATTGGTTTTTCCTCTAAAATTTCTTCTTCTTTCTTTTCTACATTCAATGTAAATTGTTTTGCATTTACGGCTGATTTTGTTCTTAAATAATACATTCCTGTTTTCAAACCAGATTTCCATCCGTAGAAATGCATTGAAGTTAATTTTCCAAAATCAGGATCTTTCATAAACAAGTTTAATGATTGTGATTGATCAATGAAATAGCCTCTGTGACGCGCCATGTCAATGATGTCTTTCATACTCATTTCCCACACTGTTTTGTACAATTCTCTGATGTCTGCAGGAATTTTTGCAATGTGTTGAATAGATCCATTTGCACGCATAATGTCTTCTTTCATATCATTATCCCACAAACCTAACGAAACTAAATCTTCTAATAAATGCTTGTTTACTACAATAAATTCTCCTGATAATACTCTTCGTGTGTAAATATTTGAAGTATATGGCTCAAAAGCTTCGTTATTTCCTAGAATTTGTGATGTTGATGCTGTTGGCATTGGCGCAACTAATAAGGAGTTTCTTACTCCGTGTTTCATTACTTGCTTACGCAATTTTGCCCAATCCCAGTTTCCACTTAATTCTTCATCTTTAATTCCCCACATATTGTATTGGAATTCTCCTTCAGACATTGGCGAACCTTTAAACGTTGAATAAGCACCTTTTGCTTTGGCAATTTCCATAGAAGAAGTTACTGCTGCAAAATAAATGGTTTCAAAAATATCTTGATTTAGTTTTTTTGCTTCTTCGGATGTAAAAGGCAAACGTAGATTGATAAAAGCATCTGCCAAACCTTGAATTCCTAATCCAATTGGTCTGTGTCTGAAGTTTGAATTTTCTGCTTCTTTCACAGGATAGAAATTCATGTCAATCACTGTATCTAAATTACGAGTTACTTTTTTAGTAACATCAAATAATTTTTTGTGATTGAAAAACTTCTGGCCATTTTCGTTTTCTGTAACAAACATTGGTAACGCAATCGATGCCAAGTTACACACAGCTACTTCATCTTTAGCAGTGTATTCCATGATTTCTGTACACAAATTTGACGAACGAATCGTTCCTAAATTTTTCTGATTCGACTTTCTGTTTACAGCATCTTTATACAACATGTAAGGAGTTCCTGTTTCAATTTGCGATTCTAAGATTTTCTCCCACAATTCGCGTGCTTTAATCGTTTTTCTTCCTTTTCCTGCAGCCTCATAACTAGTGTACAAACGTTCGAATTCTTCCCCATACGTATCATATAAATGTGGACATTCGTGAGGACACATCAACGTCCATTTTCCATCCTCTTGCACACGTTCCATGAATAAATCTGAAATCCACATGGCGTAAAACAAATCTCTTGCACGCATTTCTTCTTTTCCGTGATTTTTCTTTAAATCTAGAAAATCAAAAATATCTGCATGCCAAGTTTCAATATACATTGCAAATGACCCTTTACGTTTACCTCCTCCTTGATCTACGTAACGTGCAGTATCATTGAAAACACGTAACATTGGCACAATTC
>JANQTK010000291.1:4938-11971 GCA_030731695.1 Polaribacter sp. | reverse complement strand
CTATAAAATCAATCCGCCATTACTTTATAACTCGGATCTTCTAAGACATTGACATCAATGATTTTATCGGCATTTTGTAGTAATTTTTGACAATCTGCACTCAAATGACGTAAGTGTACTTTTTTACCTACTTTTAGATAGCGTTCCGTGATTTTGTTCAATGCTTCAATTGCAGACATATCAACAACACGACTTTCTTTAAAATCGATGATGATTTCTTCAGGATCGTTCAATACATCAAACTTTTCATTAAAAACAGTTATCGAACCAAAAAATAAGGGACCATAAATTTCGTAGTGTTTGATACCTTTTTCGTCTGTAAATTTTCGAGCACGGATGCGTTGCGCATTGTCCCAAGCAAATACAAGGGCTGCAATAATGACACCTACAATCACCGCCAAAGCCAAATTGTGTAAGAAAACCGTTACTAACGTTACGACTACCATTACAAAAATATCAGACTTAGGCATTCTATTGAATGTTTTTAAGCTTGCCCATTCAAAAGTACCAATTGCCACCATAATCATTAAACCCGTTAAGGCAGCCATGGGCAATTGCTCAATCAAACCTGCACCAAACATCACAAAAGCTAGCAATCCAACAGCCGCTACAATTCCCGAAAGTCGGGCTCTAGCTCCATTAGAAACGTTGATCAAACTTTGCCCAATCATGGCACAACCTCCCATTCCAGAGAATATTCCCGATAAAATATTGGCAGCACCTTGTGCAACCGCTTCTTTGTTGCCACGACCTCGTGTTTCGGTAATTTCATCGACAATATTTAAAGTCAATAAACTTTCAATCAACCCAACGCCTGCAACAATGGCTGCATACGGAAAAATTAAAATCAATGTTTCTATGTTGAAAGGTACATTCGGAATGTGAAATGGCGGAAAACCACCTTGGATAGACGCAATATCACCTACAGTTTTGGTGTCAATTCCAAATCCAATAACAATTCCTGAAACGGTTAAAATTGCCATTAATGAAGAAGGAATGACTTTCGTAAGTTTTGGCAATCCCCAAATTATCAGCATGGTTAAGACAACCAATCCTAAAAAAACGCCCATTGAGGAGCCTTGCAACCAAAGGCCTTCTCCATCTTTAAATTGTGTTAACTGCGACATAAAAATGATGATTGCCAAGCCATTTACAAATCCGAAAATTACAGGATGAGGCACCAAACGCATCAATTTTCCCAAACGCAAAACTCCTGCAGTAACTTGTAATATTCCTGCCAACACAACTGTAGCAAAAATATATTCAGGTCCGTGCGAAATAGCCAACGAGACAATGACCACAGCTACAGCCCCTGTTGCCCCAGAAATCATTCCAGGTCTTCCTCCTAAAATTGCGGTTACCAAACCCATTACAAAAGCAGCATACAAACCAGTTAATGGCGATAATCCTGCAATGAGTGCAAAGGCAACTGCCTCAGGAATTAATGCAATGGCAACTGTCAATCCGGATAAAACTTCTGTCTTATAATCTACTTTTTGATTGAAATCAAAGAGATTGATGTATTTTTTTAATTGGATGCGTTTTGTAGTCATTGGTTTGGTTGAATTCGTATTTATATGTGATGAAAGAGGCGTTATAAAAAAATGCTGTGTATTTTCTTTTTGGTAACATTTTAGAAAGCGGCAAAATTAGTCAATCATTTTGCTTTAATAAACAAAAAAAGGGTTTGATTGTTCTCGATACATCTTTTGTTTCGTTTTACTCCGCAAAAAATATTCGAAACTTACGTTGATAATCGTTGTTTCAATTGGAGCTTCGTCTATATACTAATTTTCAAATATTTTTTGATGCTAACTTCAATTTCTTTGCTACTTTTAACCTCATGAATACAGACTATGATTTAACAGATTTACCCGCAATTGCATCGAAAATAATTGCAAGTGTTCCTCATAAAACACTGTTGTTTTATGGAGAAATGGGTGTGGGAAAAACAACGCTTATCAAAGAAATTTGTTTACAGTTGGGCGTTTTAGACAACATCTCCTCTCCTACTTTTTCGTTGGTGAACGAATATCAAACCACTGAAAATGAGCAGGTATATCACTTCGATTTTTATAGAATAACCGATGAAACCGAAGCTTTAGACATCGGAATTGACGATTATTTTTACAACAATGATTGGTGTTTGATTGAATGGCCTCAAAACATCAAAAATTTACTACCTTTAAACGCTATAGAAATTCATCTTTCTATGGCAACAAACGGCAAACGAAACATTCTAATCAAATAAACCACACTTATGAGTTCTTTTTCTCCTTTTAGCAAAGAAGATTTGCTACCCCAAGAAGAAATGTTAGAAGTGCAAAAACGCAAAGGTGAGCTTTTTATAGGCTTGCCAAAAGAAACCTATTTGGGCGAAAAACGCGTTTGTTTAACTCCTGATGCAGTATCGGCTTTGTGCGCGCACGGTCATCGAATTGTGGTAGAAACAGGTGCAGGTTTGCATGCAAGTTATTCAGACAAAGAATATTCAGAAGCAGGTGCCAAAATATCTGACAATGTAGAAGAAGCTTTTAAATGTAACATTGTATTGAAAGTTGCGCCACCAACTGAAAAAGAAATTGGCTACATCAATCCGCAAACCATTTTAATTTCATCGCTTCAACTGAAAACCCAATCCAAAGCTTATTTTGAAAGCTTGGCAAAAAAAAGAATTACAGCGGTAGCTTTTGATTTTATCAAAGATGAGCACAATTCTTATCCCATTGTAAAATCATTGAGTGAAATTGCAGGAACAGCTTCTATTTTGATTGCCGCTGAATTGATGAGTGGCATTAACAAAGGAAATGGATTGCTGCTAGGAAATATTGGAGGTGTTCCTCCATCTAGTGTGGTGATTTTTGGTGCAGGCACTGTTGGCGAATACGCAGCAAAAACGGCTATTGGCTTGGGTGCAAGAGTAAAAGTATTTGACAATTCTATCAGCAAACTTCGCAAATTGCAAGATTGTTTGCATGCGCCAATTTATACATCTACTGTGCAACCAAAATCGGTAGCGAAAGCTTTGATGCGCTGTGATGTTGCCATTGGTGCCATTAGAGGAAAAAACAGATCGCCCATTTGTGCCACTGAAGACATGATTAAAACCATGAAAGAAGGAGCTGTCATTGTAGATGTAAGTATTGATAGAGGTGGTTGTTTTGAAACCTCAAATGTTACAACGCACAATACACCTACCTTTGTAAAACATGGCGTGATTCATTATTGTGTTCCCAATATTCCTGCTAGGTATGCGCGAACGGCTTCAGTTTCCATCAGTAATATTTTTACCCCTTATTTACTAAATATTGCAGAAGAAGGAGGATTTGAAAATTCAGCTCGCTTTGATAGAAGTTTGCGAAATGGCATGTATTTTTATCATGGAATTTTAACCAACAAAACGGTAGCAGATTGGTTTGACTTGCCTTACAGAGACATTAATTTATTGATTTTATAGGTACATTTCTTGGTTAAAAAAGGTATTTTTGCAGCATAAATTCATACGATGTTACTGAAAAGAATTGGGTATTATTTGTTAGGAGTTTCCATTGGTGCTATTGCAGTATCCTATATTTGGAAACATAAAAATGCGACTTTTGACTACGGAATGGACGCTAGAACCTTGAAAACTATTCGAATTAAAGAACGTTTCTATTCAAAAGCAGCACTGCAAACGCTTCAAAATAAACAATTGGATACTACCATCATTTCTAAAATTTTAAGAAATGCAGATGTAGATTTTACCAAAGGAAAGCCAAGACAAAAACCTTGTGCGGAGTATTTCATCACAGGTAAAGAAGCGTATAAAAATATCAGCTTGTATATTTCTAGATGTGATTCTACTGCAACTATTGATAAGGTTATTGTGAAATAATTATGCCTCGCTTTTGAAAAAAGTAGTTGTTTTAACAGGCGCAGGAATTTCTGCAGAAAGTGGTATCAAAACATTTAGAGATGCAGATGGTTTATGGGAAGGACATGATGTGATGGAAGTGGCATCACCTGGAGGTTTTGCGAAAAATCCTGTATTGGTGTTAGACTTTTACAACCAACGAAGAAGACAATTGTTTGAAGTATTGCCCAACAAAGCACACTATAATTTGGTGGCGTTAGAAGAACACTTTGAGGTACACATCATCACTCAAAATGTAGACGATTTGCATGAGCGCGCAGGCAGTAAAAATGTGTTGCATTTGCATGGCGAACTTTTAAAAGTACGAAGTACTCGCAATTCTAATGATATCATGGAATGGAAAATGGATTTGAATTTGGGCGATGTTTGCCAACGAAACAGTCAGTTAAGACCTCATATTGTTTGGTTTGGTGAAGAAGTCCCAATGCTTGAAAAAGCGATTGAACTTACAGAAAAAGCAGACATCTTAGTAATTATTGGTACTTCTATGCAAGTGTATCCTGCAGCAAGTTTGGTGCATTATGTGGAATCCAATACACCTATATATTTTATAGATCCCAATCCACAAATTTCTGAAAATCAATTTCGCAATTTGACAATTATTAATGAGTTAGCAAGTTCAGGTACCAATATTTTGAATGATATTTTAATAAAAAACAAAAGAGCTACTATGTAGCTCTTTTATTTTTAAATCTTTACACTCTTTTCAAAAATCTTACCTTAGTAAAAATTTAAAATAAGGGGTTATAAGGGGTATTAAGGGGTTGTTGTTGTTAGGGATGCTTTCTGTTAATAATTGCCTTATACTAATTACACTACAAAGATAGTTTGCTATGGCTGTTGTTTTGTATTCATTTCGATGTGATGCTTCTAAGTTTCGATGAATGACCTTAGTTATTTAGATGAATGCACCTAAAATGAAATCACATTATGATTTTATTTCGAACAAGAAAAGAATACTTTGAAAAGTTTTGGAATAGTACGTGTAAAATAAATGTATCCGTTCAGAAAAAAAGATTATAATAAATCCAAACGTTTCATGAGTTCAGGTCTATTTGAACGGCTTACAGGCACTACATCTTTTTTGATAAGAACGCTATTATCTTCAATATCAATGATTTTTTTCACGTTAATTATAAAAGAACGATGTACTTTTAAGAAAAGTGATGATGGCAATTTGTCTTCAATCTTTTTCAAGGTAGAATGCACAACGTAATTTTTATCTTCTGTCTTAATATGAATATAATCACCTTTTGCTTCAATTAGGTAAATACTTGCAAGGTCTATTTTGATAAGACGTCTATCAATATTTACATAAAAATCATTTTGAATTGAAGGTTCTTTTTCGCTTTTAGCTTCTTTTATTTTTGGTTTTTTTGACCCTGAATTTTGCACTTTTGCAATGGCTTTTTCAAAACGTGGCAATTGAATTGGCTTCAGCAAATAATCTATAACACATTCATATTCAAAAGCTTCAATAGCAAATTGAGGATCTGAAGTGGTTAAAATTATTTTTGGTGGATTTTTTAATGATTTGATGAAGTCTAAGCCACTAAAATCGGGCATGTGAATATCAAGAAAAATAAGATCGACTTCGTGTTCATTTAAAAACTTAATTGCCTGAATTGCACTTGAAAACTCTTCAACAACAGTTAAGTCATCAAAACTATTGCAAAGCGTTTGAACGATAGTCCTTGCCATTTTTTCGTCGTCAATCAGTATGCAATTCATAGAAATTATATCGTTTTTAAAAAAGATGAAATTAATTGTAATAGCTCCTCAAAATCCTCAAAACCCTCTAAATTATTATTTTTAAGGTTGTGTTCATAATCGTTTGCTAATTTATAACTTTTTTCGAGACCTAAAATACTAATTTTAGGTTTCATTCTATGCACATTAGCAGCAAGTTTTTTGAAATCTTTTTGAGCAAAACTTTCGTAGTATTCATTTTGCTCTTCTGGAAACTCATTTTTAAGAACATCAACAAGTAGTTGCTTTGCAGCTTCATCTTCTCTTGCTAATTGATCAATATAGTTTAAATTGGGTTGTTCAGAAATCATTTTTTTAGGGTAAAATGGAAAGTGGTTCCAACATTCAGTGTGGATTCCAACCATATCTTACCTTGGTAAAGTTCTATAATTTTTTTGACAATTGAAAGCCCTATTCCAGAAGATTTATCATCATTCTCTAATTTTTTAAAGGCGATGAATATTTTTTCAAAAAAACGGCTTTCAATTCCTTTGCCATTATCACTTATTGTAAACTTCCAATAGTCATCTTCAGAAGTAAAACTTAAAGAAATTATTGCTATTTCATTGTTGTTAAACTTAATTCCATTGTCAATAATGTTAAAAAATAATCGTTCTAATGTGTAAAAATCACCTTGAACTGTAGGAAGTAACTCGGGTAATATCAATTCATATTTTTTTTCAGTTTCTAACTTTTTTATAGCAGATGTAAGCACACTTTGTAAGTCTACATTTTTAAATTTACTCTCTATTTTGCTAACTTTAGAATATTCTGAAATTCCGTTGACGATGTAATACAATTTATCTACGTTTTCCTGAATCAAATCTAATTTCTCTACACCATCTTGATCAATAGTATCTTTATAATCTTCTTTTATCCAAGAAGTTAGTGCGTTTATACTTTGTAAAGGCGATTTCAAATCGTGAGAAACCATGTGAGCATAATAATTGAGTTCACGATTTTGCTGTTCAACATTTTGAAGTAGTTTGTCTCTTTGTATATTGAACTTGATGATTTGTTTTGCTTGATGATCAATAAAATCAACTAGATTTTCGGAATCCAACTCTAAATTAGAAATACTCTCACCACTTTTTGAACTATAAAATTTTAAGGTTTCAATAACGTTTTGTAATTTTTCAATAATCTTATTTTGCGCATCATACTCTTTTTTAAGTAAAATATTTGCTTGAAAAAGTTCTTCTGAACTGATTTTTGTCGCACGTTGAAGCATCACAAATTGGTCATCAAAAGTGTAATATGATTTATTTACTGCATCCAAAAATAGTTGCATCTCTGGGTGAGACTTTAATTCATCTGATAAATATTTTCTTATTTGTCTTTTTAAAAGTGAATTCATTGCTCGCTTATTAA
>JANQTK010000291.1:0-4838 GCA_030731695.1 Polaribacter sp. | reverse complement strand
GCAGCATTAATAATACTATCTACATTTGTCATCATTAACTGTACTGTAGAATTTTCGGCAATATCACCAGCTAAAATCATTGAATTTTCATTTTCATTGATGTTTAAAATGGTTCTAACAATTGATTCGTGTTCATTGCTAGATTTTACTTTTAAGGGAAATAACAAAGCTGCAGCAGGCAATTCTTTCGATTTTTCTCCTAAATATGTTTTATACAAATCAAGTGCAGGTTTGTTGTCTAATTCGTATAAAATATTGTCTTTAGATTTTGTTACAATTCTTTCAGGTCCAAAAGGTGTCCAACCATCATTGATGGCAAAAGAAATTTCCAAATGTTCACCATACAATCCAATCGCAACAATTTCACCTGGTTTTGGATTTTCATTGTAAGCACAAATGGTTTTTTCAAATCTTGCTGCATCACTGCACAAAGCACCCGTGATTAAAATACCATTGTTGGTAACTTTATTCATACCATTGGCTAACTGACTTCCATTAATGACACTCCCGTCGGAAATTACCAACACATATTTTAAATTTTCTTGATCAAACTGTTGAATCAATTCGTATCCTGCTTGAAAACTATTCACAGCCTGATTTTGATTTTTTACATTGACAGTTTTGATTTCGAAACTACTTTTTTCAAATTCAATTGCAGTAATAGTAATTCCATCATCATCTACAGAATGTGCAGAAATATCTCCTGCTGATGAACCAAAAACAATTTCGCCATCTTTAAAAATTTCTCTTATTTCTTGATAGATTTCTTTTTTTTCTAACAAATACCTGCTTCCAAAAACCAATACAAGTGGTTTTATAAGAGTTTTATTTTCTCCTAAATATTGCCAATCAGTGTCAATACTTCTTCTTAATTGTACTGTTTTCATATTTTTTTTTCTATAGTAAAATAAAATGTAGTTCCTATTCCTTGTTGACTATCTAACCAAATTTTTCCATGATACAATTCAACAATCTTTTTAGTAATTGACAAACCAATACCTGTTGAATCTTCTCTTTTGGTTAAAGATTGAAATATTTTGAAAATCTTTTCGTGATATTTTTTTTCAATACCAATTCCGTTGTCTTTCACTGAAAATTGATAATGCGTTTCGGTTTCTATATAATCTACTTCAACAATTCCATTTTCTTTATCCGAAAATTTAATTGCATTACTGATAAGGTTTTGAAACAATTGTTGAAATTTAGTTGCATCTCCATAAATCATTGGAAGTTTATTTAATATGCTTATAGAGATGTTTTCAGGAATTAAATTCACTTTTATAATGTTATGAACTATTTCATCCAAAGCTACTAATTCATCATTATCTTGTGAAGTTCCTGAACTTGAATAGGCTAAAATATTGGAAATTAAGTTTTCCATGTTTTCTAACGTCTTTTCAATGAGTTCTAAATTTTGATGGGTTATAGCATCTAATTTATTTTTATTGTCTTCTTTTATCCAAGAAACTAATGCGTCAATATTTCGTAAGGGCGATTTTAAATCGTGTGAAACTATATGTGCATACTCATGGAGTTCTTCATTTCGTTTTTCCAATTCATCTAAAATCAATTCTTTTTGCTTTTCAAGAGCTTTAAAATCGGTTACGTCTAAATGAATTCCTATAGAACCTACAATCTTGCCACTTAAATCATAATTTGGCGCGCCACTGACCAACCAAATTCGATCTTCGTTTGCTTTATTTTTAACTTTTAATTCATAGGAATTTGATTCTCCTTTGAGTCTTTTAATGTTTTCTTTTTCGATAATTTCTGACTGATTTTCTAGTAACAAAATTTCACTCCCTTTTTTACCAATCAATTCTTCTTCTTTATAGCCAGACATTTCACAAAAAGATTGATTTACCAACAATATTTCGTCATTGTTATTTACTTCTAACAATCCTAAATTCATATTGGCTATAATGCTGCTATATTTTTGTTTTTGAGCTTCTAAACTTTTTCGATATGTTCTACTTAAGGTTACATTTTTATAGGTCCAAAGATGGCCTTTATACTCGTCACCATTTTTAATTGGAATAAAATCTCTTTCTAAAATTGTACCATCAACCATCGTAATTTCATCTCCTAAAACCATTGTTTTGTTGGCTAAAATAGCTTCAATTCGAGTTACAAATTCATCAGGATTATCAAACATCAATTTGCTTTCATTGGCTGGATTGCTACAATCTTGTCCAATTAAAAGTTCAGGAGAAACAGGGATTTTAAAAAACTCACAAAATTTGTGGTTTGTTAAAACAAGTTTTCTGTGTTCGTCTTCTAAAAGAATGGCACTATCTAAATTTTGAATTAAAGTAGCTAGCCTGTTTTCTGATTCTTTAAGTTTTTTATCAGAAATTTTTGATTCGGTAATATCTCTAACAATTCCTTGAGCAGCAATTGGTTTCTTGCTTTTATCATAAACAACACTGGCATTGATATGCACCCATTTAACTTTATGGGATTTTGTGTAAATACGAGCTTCATAATCTTTAAAAAAACCTTTTTCTTGCAAATTGCTAAAAGAGGAAAGTGCATAAGTTACATCGTCTTTATACACTAAATTCATGACATTTAAAGGTTCTTTATTGATGTCATATCCAAATAATTCAGAAGCTGCATCATTAAATTTCATGACATTTCCTTCAAGATCAATAACTACATAGGCATCTACAATGTTCTCAAAAATACCCTCTAACTGTGATAATTTTTCGTCTAAAAGAGTTTCTAACTTGGTATTAGAATTTTTAAGTTCTTCTGATAAAAGATATAGTTCAAGAGATTTGGATTCCAATATTTTTTCTGCTGCTTTTCTAGCTGCTTTTTCTCGCTCTAGGGTGCGAAGTAAAATATCGATGTTTTCTTGACTCATTAATTTTTATGAATGATAAACCTTACCTCAGTTCCATCTTCATTAATTTTTTCTAGTTCAATAGTTGCAGTTGATTTAAAATGAGCAAACGTTCTATTCATTAAACCTAAACCAAAATAGTGCATTGATCTGCTAGATTTATAAATCATTATCAATGAATTAGCTGTTTTTTCTTGAACCAAAAAAGTTGGCAATTCTGCATCAGGATAAATCTTTCTTACTTCAACATGAATATGACTTTCTATTGATGAAAGCATCTCAATAGGATCTTTATAGGAAGCCAATAAACCTGAATAACTCGTTTCTATCACATAAAAAAAGTGCTCACCATAAACTAAAAGCAAATCGTCTATAGAAATTCCTGTATTTACACTTAAATTAGTCAAAAGTTGAAGCATTTCGTGAAAACGATACGTTCCAACTGCTGTGTAAACTCCATTAGATTCTAATGTAGATTGTTGAATAATTTTGTCTACCATTTCTAGACCAAATTTGAGTTCAACCAAATCTAAAAACTCTGTAAATACAATCCCTTTCATATTTTAATATTTTTTTAGTTCATTCATGCTCCAATACCCTAAAACAGCTTCAATTTTTTTAACGTACTCTTCGTATTTTAAAGGTTTTAACACATAGCCAGAAACACCTATTTTGTAACACTCTTCTAGGTCAGTTTTATTATCAGAAGTAGTTAAAATTACAGTGGGAATATGTCTTAAGTCCTCACTATTTTTTAATATTTCTAAGAACTCAATACCACTAATTTTTGGCATGTTTAAATCTAGTAAAATTAAATCAGGAAACCTATTTTTTCCTTGTAAAATTTCAAGTGCAATTTCACCATCTTTTGCTTCAGTAAGTGTATGATTTAACTCCAATAATGAAAGTGTCCTTTTCATTTTCATGATCTCGAGAAAGTTATCCTCAATTAATAAGATATCTAATTGTTTTTTCATAATATGGATTCATAAATACCTACAATAATACTATTTAATCTTATTTTTTTAACATAAATAGGTGCAATTCACCAAAAAGTATCGATGAATGACCAAAAAGTGTAGATGAATTAATTTATGCTTTATAAAAAAACATCAAATTAAGGTCTGGAAATACTCAAATATTTCGCCATTGGAAATAATACTTCCTTTTTCAATAAGATCAAAGATTTCTGTATTTCGTAAAGTAGTATAGTTTTTACTGCCTTTAAAAATTTCGACAGAATTGTCTAACGGATTGTGCATCAACCATTCAAAACCCTCTTGAGAAAGTAAATTGATATCCCACGTAATTTTGATAGCGATTCTGTGAATTTTATCAGTATCACATTTAAAAAAATTGGCAGAAGTTTCTGAAAAGTGCTCTAAATAGGTTGTTTTTGTTAAGACATCTTCCCAAACAACGTCCGAAAATACTTTCATTTCCTCTAACGCTACTGCTGGCTTTTGTGATTTAATTTCATCCCATTCTTTTACATCGATGCTTTGTGAAGCTAAAAAAATGGCAAATTCTTGGTGTAAACTTTCGAATTGTTCTTTGGTTAACAAACGATATTTCATGAGGTATTGAATTAAAAAAAGCTCGTTATTTCTAACGAGCTTTGATTTAGTATTTGGGTAAAATTATTCAGCTATTACTTCGAAAGTAATTTCAGCTACTACATTTCTGTGTAATCTTACAGAAGCTTCGTATTTACCTAATCTTTTTACTGAACCACCAGTAACTTTCACGAATTTTTTATCCACTTCAGTTCCTGCTTTTGCAATTGCTTCAGCAACATCAATATTACTTACAGATCCAAATAATTTGTCTCCACCAGCTTTTGATGAAATTTTAATTTCATATCCTTTAATTGTTTCTGCAATTTTGTTTGCATCAGCAATTAATTTTGCTTCTTTATAAGCACGTTGTTTTAAGTTCTCTGCTAATACTTTCTTTGCAGATGAAGTAGCTAAAACTGCTTGTCCTGTAG
>JANQTK010000290.1:4097-12036 GCA_030731695.1 Polaribacter sp. | reverse complement strand
TTTATCCCAAATAAGTCATCAAAATTTTACTTCTTGAGGTATGTTTTAATCTTCTAATCGCTTTTTCTTTGATTTGACGAACACGTTCTCTGGTTAAATCAAACGTTTCTCCAATTTCTTCTAAAGTCATTGGTTGGTGTTCTCCCAAACCAAAATACAATTTCACAACATCTGCTTCACGTGGAGTTAATGTTTCTAAAGCTCTGTTGATTTCGATTCTTAATGATTCGTGAATCAATTCTCTATCAGGATTTGGAGATTCTCCAGAGTTCAATACATCGTATAAATTAGAATCTTCTCCTTCAATTAATGGAGCATCCATAGATACGTGACGCCCAGAATTTTTCATGGATTCTTTTACGTCATTTACGGTCATATCCAATTTTTTAGCAATTTCTTCAGCACTTGGTGGGCGCTCATTTTCTTGCTCTAAAAATGCATACATTTTGTTGATTTTGTTTATCGAACCAATTTTGTTCAATGGCAAACGTACAATTCTTGATTGTTCCGCTAATGCCTGTAAAATTGATTGACGAATCCACCAAACTGCATATGAAATGAATTTAAAACCTCTTGTTTCATCAAAACGTTTTGCTGCTTTAATCAATCCTAAGTTTCCTTCGTTGATTAAATCTGGCAATGTCAACCCTTGATTTTGGTATTGTTTTGCCACAGAAACCACAAATCGTAAATTGGCTTTGGTTAGTTTTTCTAGGGCTCTTTGGTCACCTGCTTTGATTAGCTGTGCTAATTCTACTTCTTCATCTGCAGTAATTAAATCTACTTTTCCAATTTCTTGTAAGTATTTGTCTAAGGATGCAGTTTCTCTGTTGGTAACCTGTTTTGTAATTTTAAGTTGTCTCATCTAATGATTTGTATAGATTTTTAAATTCGTAAAATTTTACTACAAATCTTTATACGTATCAAAACAACATTTTGTTACAAAAAAATTAAAATATTTTTAAAAAGTTTTTTAGAAGGGTGTTGTAATCCTAAAACAATCCGTTAATTTGAGAATCAATTCTGTCAATTACATACCCTAAATCTTCTTGATTACTTACAAAATCAAGGTTATCAACATCAATAATGAGTAATTTTCCTTTGGTATAGGTAGAAATCCAAGCTTCATAACGTTCGTTTAATCTACTTAAATAATCAATACTGATGCTGTTTTCGTATTCTCTGCCACGTTTGTGAATTTGACCAACTAAGGTCGAAATATTTGCACGTAAATAAATTAACAAATCTGGAGGTGTGATTAAATTTTCCATCAAATCAAACAAGGAACTGTAATTTTGAAAATCTCTGTTTGTCATCAATCCCATAGCATGTAAATTGGGCGCAAAAATATGTGCATCCTCATAAATAGTTCTATCTTGAATGATGTTTTTCCCAGATTCTCTCAATTCTAAAATTTGACGAAAACGACTGTTTAAAAAATAAACTTGTAAATTGAAAGACCAACGTTCCATTTCTCCATAAAAATCGTCTAAATACGGATTTTCATCAACAGATTCAAAATGTGGTTTCCATTTATAATGTTTGGCTAAAAGTTGTGTAAGTGTGGTTTTTCCAGCACCAATATTTCCTGCAATTGCAACGTGCATATTTTAAATTCTATGAGATTAAAAAACGAGTTGCTAAAGTAATAAAAAAAGATAGTATTGTGATTAATAAATTAATTTGTATCCAAAACCACGCACATTGATGATTTGAATATTTGGGTCGTATTGCAGTTTTTTTCTGAGTTTACTGATAAAAACATCCATGCTTCTGGCATTGAAAAAATCATCATTTCCCCACAATTTATTCAGGATAAATGTTCTGTCTAACAATTCATTTTTCTTTTCTGATAAATAAAAAAGCAATTCAGCTTCTCTTGAAGTCAATTGAAAGGTTTTTTCGTTGATTGATAATGTTTGTTTGGTAAAATTAAATTGATATTTCCCAATTTCAATGGCTTCTAAATTCGTTTGAAATTCGATTCTGTTTAGCAGCGATTTGATGCGCACAATCAATTCTTCCATCGAAAAAGGTTTTTTCAAATAGTCATTTCCTCCAATTTGAAAACCTTCTAAAACATCCGAAGTTTGTGATTTTGCAGTTAAAAATAAAATCGGAATTCGTTTGTTTACTGACCGAATTTCTTTTGCCAACGTAAATCCGTCTTTTTTTGGCATCATGACATCAAGCACCAAAATATCAGGTGTTTCTTTTTGATACATTTCAAATGCTTCAACACCATTTGTTGCTAAATGGACAATAAAATCTCTGGATTCTAAACTCTCTTTTACGATCATTCCCAAACTTGCTTCGTCTTCTGCTAACAGAATTTTTATCTTAGTCATTGGAAAGTTGAATTTTAAAAATAGTTTGATTTTTGGTCGAATTTACACCAATCGTACCTTGATGTTTTTCAATGATTTTTTTGCAATAATACAAGCCAATTCCAAAGCCTTTTACATCGTGTGTATTTCCTTTTGGAACTCTGTAAAATTGATCAAAAATCTTTTCTTGATGTGCTTTTTCAATGCCTTCACCATTATCAGAAATACTGATTTCGGTAAATTTAGCATCAGATTTTAGGTGGATATCAATGGAATTTCCTCCATATTTCACGGCATTATCAATCAGATTCGAAATTACATTTTCAAAATGAAAAGCATCAACATTCAAAAAAATAGTTTCTGAATTTGATTGAAAACGGATTGATTTTGTAGCACACAATAATTGATGTTTAGCCACAATCTTTTTGACGAGTTCTACAGTTTCAATAGGTTCTTTTTTTAAGTACAATTGTTCACTATCTAAAGTCGCTGTTTCCAATAATTTTTCAACCATTTGATGTAGTTTTTTTAATTGGATGTTAGAAACAGAAAGGTATTTTTTAGTTTTTTCTTTGTCATCCAACACATTGAAATTTTCAATGGCTTCAATGGCAGTTGAAATCGTCGCAATTGGGGTTTTAAATTCGTGCGTAATATTGCTGATTAAATCGTTTTTGATGCTTGCCAATTCTTTTTGTTGTTTGATGATTTTCAGTAAATAAAATAAACAAGAAATGATTAAAAGTGATAAAATAAATGATAATAAAATACCTGAAGAACTGCGTTTTAATGCCTCAAAATCGATGTTGTTGTAGCGCAATTCAAAACCTTCATTGTCTTTTAAAAAGGTTGATTTCGAAAACACACTTTTTTCAAAAGAAGTATTCAAAATACTGTCTTTAGAAGAGTAAAAAATGGTGTCTTTTTTATAGTGATTGAAAGAAAATTCAATAGGAATATTTTTCTGATGTAATTGATTTTTTACCAAAGAATCCAATTGTTTGTAGTCAATTTCATTGGTTGAAAAGGAAATAAAAATGGGTTGTAAACTTTTGATTAGTTTCAAACTATCAGCCATTTTTTTTCCTGAGAAAATTTGCAAATCTTTCTTTTTTTCGATTCTAATTTCTTTGATTTGTTCAGGAGAAATATCATCAATTGGTTTATTTATTTCTTCCAACAATTTAGCAATAGAGTCTTTTTGGTTTCTTATGGATTGTTTACCAGGAGTTTCAATAGAAATACTTGTTATTTCAAAACTAGGTTTTATTTTTAAGGTATCTTTTTTAGATGCATTCTTGAATTTTTTTAATCCAACTGAATTTTTAAAAAGAGAATCTAATTTTGGAAATTTTCCTTGAGAAGCTTCCTCTGAAGAGTTATTAAAATTTAGAATGGTTGTATATTCTGTTTTTGCCAATTTTGCATAATATTCTTCAATGGCATTGTCTAAACTTAGTTGAATTTCATTGGCAACACGTACTTTATTTTCTTCGTAATTTTTAAAATTCCAAAAGAATTGAACCGCAATTGTAGCCACAATTGTTGCTGTAATAAAGTAAAAAATAAGTTGGTATTTTTTGGTATTCATGCCTCAAAGATAATTAGTTAACCTGATAAAAATGAACCGTTAACACACGTTAACACTCATTAACGCAATCTAAATTTCATTTGGGAGATATTTGTCAAGAATTTAAAAAACAACATTATGAAAAAATTACTAATCATTTCTTTCTTACTTTTATCGAGCATTGCTTTTTCTCAAGAGAAAAAAATAAGGTTAGAATCAAATTTTGAATCTATTGAAATTACAGTTGATTCTTTAGAAGAAATTGATACTATTAAATGGGAAGATTTTAAAGATATATTTAAAGAAAACAGTCCTGAAAGTACGATTTCTATGAAAGTTACTGTAAAGAACATCAAAAAAGAAAATCTTATCACTAATTTCAGTATTGGTGTCAGTGGAAAATCTGAACAAATTGATAGTTTAGTAGATCAATTGAAAAAAGGAGTTTTGAAAATGAAACAATTAGCCATAAATTTAAACGAAAAAAATAAATAATAATGAAAGTACATGTAATAGCAATCGCAATTTTAGGTTTTGTAATCAATTCAGTTGCTCAAGATTTTACTGGAAAAGCAGTTTATAAAACCAATAGAAAGTCGGGTTTTAAAATAGGAGGAGATTCCAACATGTCAGAAGCTCAAAAACAAGAATTGGAAGAACGATTTCAAAAAATGAATCAAAAAACCTTCATTTTGGAATTTGATAAAACAACATCCAATTACAAAGAAGAAGAAAAATTGAATGCGCCAAATCCACAAGCTAATATAGGTGGAATGCAAGTGATATCAGTTTTTGGTGGTGGAGGATCAGGAAGTTTGTATTTCAAAAATTTGAAAGAAAAACGATTTGTTAGCAAAACTGACATCATGGGAAAAACATTTTTGATCAAAGATTCCATCCCAAATTATCAATGGCAACTAACTTCAGACACAAAAAATATTGGTAATTATACTTGTTATAAAGCTTCTTTTTCAAGAGAAGTAGAAAATATTTCAATGACAGTTGAAAATGGTGAAACTAAACAAACCAAAAAATCAGAAACCATAACTACAACAGCTTGGTACACACCACAAATTCCAATTAGTAATGGACCAACTATTTATCATGGTTTACCAGGATTGATTTTAGAGATTAATGACGGAAAAACTACGATTGTTTGCACAGAAATTGTACTAAATCCTTCAGAAAAAATTACCATTTCAGAGCCTGACAAAGGTAAAATTGTAACGCAAGCTGAGTATGATAAAATTCGTGATGAAAAGAATAAAGAGTTGATGGAGCGTTTTCAAAGCAGAGATGGAAAAGGCATAGAAATTAAAATTGGAGGATAGTTTTATTTTTTTTGTTTAATTATTTTTTGTGCTCATTAAACTTTTAAGTTTTTTTTAAGTCTTATTTGAGGGTATTTAAAATACTTTTGACAAAAAATTAATCAAAAATTATGAAATCAATAACAATTCTCTTTTTAGCATTCTGTTCTGTTGCCACTTTTGCTCAAAAAGATTTTCAAGGAAAAGCCATGTACATGTCCAAAACTACTATGGATATGAGCAGATTTGGAAATGAAATGACTGAGGTACAAAAACAACAAATGATGAATCGTATGAAAAGTTTTCTTGAGAAAACTTACACACTTACATTCACAAAAACAGAAAGTTCTTTTAAAGAAGATGCAAAATTAGAAACTCCAGGAACAAATGGCCCAGGTTGGGGAAGAAGTAATGGACAAGGTTCTATTTATAAAAGTTTGAAAGACAAAGAAATGATTGAAGATATTGAGCAGTTTAGCAAACGTTTTTTAATCGTTGAAAAAATGGACCAACCTCAATGGCAATTGACTTCTGAAACCAAGCAAATTGGTAATTACACTGTTTACAAAGCAACGATGAATATAGAAGATAAAACGATAGATTTTGGAAGCATTTTTGGAAGAAGAAACAACAATCAAACTGATGATAAAAAAAATGAACCAAAAATGATTGATGTTGTAGCTTGGTATTCTCCACAAATTCCTGTAAGTGCAGGTCCTGATAGATATTGGGGATTGCCAGGATTAATTTTAGAGCTAAGCTTTGATAGAACTATTATGTTATGTACCGAAATTGTATTGAATCCTGAACAAAAAATTGAGATACAAAAACCAAATAAAGGTGATAAAGTTGAAAGAGAAGAGTATAACAAAATCATCAAAGAAAAAACCGACGAATTGAAAGAACGCTTTCAAGGAAGAGGAAATGGTGGTGGAAGAGGAAGATTCTAAGTAAACAATTCCAAAAAATAATCAAACCAAACAAATGAAAAAAATTTTAGTAATCGCCATTTTTATGGTGACTTGTATTACAACTGCCCAAGTAAAACTGACTGGAGTTGTAAAAGATTCTATTGGAACGCCTTTAGAGATGGCAAATGTTATTGCAATTGATGATGTTTCTAAAGCAATAGCTTCTTATGGTTTTTCAGATGCCAAAGGATTTTATAGACTCGATTTAAAAAATAATACTTCTTATACTGTTAAAATAAGTTATATTGGTTTTAAAGAAATTTCGACAATTATTAAAACCACAACAGCTGATATTGTAAAAAACTTCACCATGAAAGAAGATAACATGTTGGATGGAATCAATATCGTTACAAAAATGCCTGTAACAATTAGTGGTGATACAATTTCATACAATGCAGATTCCTTTAAAAACGGAACTGAACGAAAATTAGAAGATGTTCTTAAAAAATTACCTGGTGTTGAAATAAATGCAGCTGGACAAATTGAAGTTGAAGGGAAAGTAGTTGAAAAAATCACCATTGATGGAAAAGATTTTTTTAGTGGTGATACCAAATTAGCAACTAAAAATATTCCTTCAAATGCGATTGACAAAATTCAAGTGTTGAGAAACTTTTCGGATGTTAGTCAATTGAGTGGTGTTCAAAATAATGAAGACAGAGTAGCCATCAATATCAAATTAAAAGAAGGAAAAAAGAATTTTTGGTTTGGTGATGTTACAGCAGGAATTGGAGATGCTCCCAATGAATCTTTGTATCTTTTTCAGCCAAAATTATTTTATTACACCCCAAAATACACATTGAACGTTATTGGAGACGTTAATAATATTGGAGAAGTGGTTTTGAGCAGAGGAGATTTAAGAAGTTTTGGCGCCAATTTTCAAAGTCAAAGTCCTTCAAACGGCACCAATATCAATATTGCAGATGCTGGAATTGGGTTTTTAACGGCGAATGCTAGAAATGCGAATAAAATTGAAACCAAATTATCAGCGTTCAATTTCAGTTATTCACCCAATAAAAAACTGAATTTAGGTGGATTTTTGATTTTTTCAAGCAACACCAATGGTCAAAGAAATATTAATACGATAGATTATGTTGATCCAAATACTCCTGATGATTTAGTTGATAATACCACCAATCAAACAAGTAATACTGGATTATTTCGATTTACGTCTATCTATAAAAAAGATATTAATAATCAAATGAATTATAATATTGCAGGTCGTTTTTCAAATGAATTTAAAACCGATAATATAAATTCTCAAGTATTAAGTGATATTACCGAAAGAGAAAATGCCACTCCTTTTACCATCAATCAAGATTTAAGTTATTTCTATACAGCAAGTGAAAAAAGTATTTTTGCTTTAGAAATCAAACATTTACTGCAAGATGAAGATCCATTTTATATTGCATCTCTAGAAAATAATCCAAACAATAATGACGATGCAAACAATGATGGTTTTGATGATGCTGCTGAAACGTTAGGATTGGACAGAAGCAACCAATTTTACAATTTAGAGCAAGACAGACGTGTGAAAACCAATCAAATGGACGCAAAATTAGATTATTACTACATCTTAAATTCGGTAAGTAATTTGAATTTTGTAGCAGGAACTATTTTGAGCAATCAAAATTACGATTCACGTTTTTTCCAAATTTTAGACAATGGAAATGAGGTAACTCCAAATCCTACAATACCTGGAGTTGTTGATCCACAAACAACCAATGACACTGAATACAAATTTGCGGATATTTATGCGGGTGT
>JANQTK010000290.1:0-3997 GCA_030731695.1 Polaribacter sp. | reverse complement strand
ATCCACAAACAACCAATGACACTGAATACAAATTTGCGGATATTTATGCGGGTGTAAGATATCGTTTGAAAAAGGGAATTTTCACCATTACTCCTGGTTTTACTTTACATTCCTACAATTCGCAAAATACACAATATGGCACTGAATATTTTCAAGATAAATTTTTCCAAGTATTGCCAGAATTTGAAGTTGTTGCACAATTTAAAAGAAGCGAAAGTTTAAATTTTAGTTACAGACAACAAGTTAATTTTACGGATGTTAACCAAATTGCAAGAGGGATAGTTGCTAGGAGTTATAATTCTTTCTTTTCTGGTAATGATGAATTAATAAATTCTAGTTTTCATAATCTTACATTAAACTATAGAAGTTTTAATTTATTCAATAATAGCAATGTTTTTGCAAGATTGAACTATAGAAAAACAATCAATCAAGTAAATAGTAATACTATATTTGAACCTGGATCTGTAGTTTCTAGTAGTACATCCATCAATTCTCCTTTGGATAATGAAAATTTTTCAGCCTTTGGTAGTGTGAGTAAAACCATCAAAAAAATTACTGGAAGATTAGGTGGTAATTTCAATTACAACAAAAGCTACCAATTTATCAATTCTCTAGAAAATACCAACGAAAATATTTCAAGAGGTTTTAATACTAGAATTGGTACTAATTTTACGAAAGCACCAAATGTTAATTTAACGTATAATGCTAATTTTAGTGATCAAAAAAACACTGCAAGAAATCAAACAGTTAAAGGTTTGACGCAATCTACTGGAATCGATTTTGATGCTTACATTTGGAATTCATTGACCTTAAAATCTGACTTTTCTTTCACAGAAGTAAAACAAAATGACAATGTTGTAAATTCTTTTAATATTTTAAACGCTTCTTTTGCCTACAGAAAAGACAAAGATGCAAAATGGGAATACGAATTGGTTGGAAGCAACTTATTAGCAACTGGCTCAAATGTTTCTGTAAATCAAAGTATTATTGCATTTAGCATTAACGAACGTTTCATCTTACCAAGATTTGTAAGTCTAAGAGTTCGTTATCAATTATAACATCACTTTAAAAATTCTAAACAAATGGCTCAATTTTTTTGAGCCATTTTTGTTTAGTTTCCTTATTTTCGTGGCATGAGTGTAGTTGCAACAAAATCATCTTTCTATACAACATTCAAAACACTTGGGTTGTTGTATTTATTTCTTATTGTTGGCTTGTTTTTGGATAGTTTTTATATGGTAAAAATTATTGAAAATGCACAGTTTTATGCCAATATTTTAATGATCATTGTGTTTGTAATCATTTTTTTTAAAGTCCATCATCGACTCAAAGAAAACATGATTGCAGCAGTCATGATTGCTTTTTTTGGCGAATATTTATTTTCCATTGTGATGGGAATGTACACCTATAGATTGGAAAATGTACCACATTATGTTCCTTTTGGTCATGCTCTTTTATATGTAGCTGTTTTGTGTTTTTCAAAAGCAGCTTCTATAAAAATTCACCATCAATTTTTAGAGCGATTTTTAACCATTTTTATTTTTATATATGCCACTGTTTTTCTAATTTTTAAAAATGATGTTTTTGGATTTGTGATGACAATTGCAACGTTATATATTTTAAGAAATAAACCCCGAGAACGACTTTTCTATTTAACAATGTATATTACTGTAGTTGTTTTAGAATTAATAGGAACGTACTACAAATGTTGGTATTGGCCAACCACAGCTTGGGGAATTTTTGATTTTTTACCCAGTCATAATCCTCCAAGTGGCATTAGTTTCTTTTATTTTTTATTAGATTTGGGAACACTTTGGTTTTACAAACAGCGTCATAAAATTGCTTGGAAACGCATGAAAAATATTCGAAAAATTAGACTACAATCCTCAAATTAACATCAAAAAAAATGTCCATAAAAGTTATATCAGTTTCAAAAAATTATGATAGCCAAAAAGTATTGAATGACATTTCATTTGATGCTAAAAATGGAGAAATAATTGGTTTTTTAGGGCCAAATGGTGCTGGAAAATCAACCATGATGAAAATCTTGACAGGTTATTTAAAACCTGATGAAGGCGCAATTTTTATTGATGAGATTGATGTGTTGAAAAATCCGTTAGAAGCTCAAAAAATAATTGGGTATTTGCCAGAACATAATGCATTGTACACAGATATGTATGTGCGAGAATACTTGAATTTTTGTGCAGCTATCTATAAAATTTCGCACTCAACAATTGTTTCTGTAAAAGAACAAATTGAAATTTGTATTGAAAAAGTAGGATTACAATCAGAAGCGCACAAAAAAATTCATCAATTGTCTAAAGGATATCAACAAAGAGTGGGCATTGCTGCTGCTATTTTACACAATCCATCTGTGTTAATTTTAGACGAACCAACCACAGGTTTAGATCCAAATCAATTAGTGGATATTAGAATTTTGATTAAAGAATTAGGAAAGGAAAAAACAGTCTTGTTTTCCACACATATTTTGCAAGAAGTTGAGGCTGTTTGTGATCGTGTGTTGATTATCAATAAAGGAACATTGCTGTTAAATGAATCTATAAAAAACTTACAAGGGAAAAGTTTAGAAGTTTTGTTTCGGGAAATTACTACTAAATAAATTCTAAGATAAATATTTTTCAAAGTAATGAAAGGACTTAAATTAACTTTTAATAGCTTAGATTTCCCAAAAATTTTAGTGGATGAGAATTTCTTCGAAATTAAATCTGATTTTAACTTTAAGAGTAGAAAGTTTAATTTTTCAGATGTAGAAACAATAAATCACCAAATTTTTGAAAGTAAAGGAGTCTTAGAAGTTAAGATGAAAAATGGAAAGCAGTATTCTTACAAAACATCTTCAAAACCTAACGAGTATTTTGAAAATACTTTGGAATTAATTAAAACTGAGATTGACCCAAATTATAAAATGAATGTTTACATAGCACCTGAACATGATAATAATGAAGAACTTCATCAAATAGAACTTGATTTTAATGAATTTACTATGTTAAATCTAAATCTGCCTGAAATCAGTTTTAATTTAATTAAAGGAGAATCATTAGTTATAGAAATAGATTTAGAATTTGAAGTTGACAATAATGGAAAACCTAAAGATATAAAGCTTTCTAAACAAAGGAATCTAATCCCTAGAACATCCAATACTAATAAAGAATTAATTAAAACAGATAGTGAAGATTTTTTTAAAAATGCTGTTGAGTTAATTGAAAGTTTTAAAGAATGGAAACCCTATACTTTTAAAGGTATTTATGTTAAAAAGTCCTTTCTTAAAACAATATATTTTACTTATCATTCTAGATATTTTATTAATGAAAAACCTTATGTTTTAAATCCTTATTTAAAAGCAAGCTTTGAAAAACAAGATGATTTATACCAAAGAATTATAAAATGTAAATATGGTTGTGATGGAAAAATAAATGTTTGTAGTTTAGTAGATATAAATGGAAAGTTAAAAGAAATAAACATTATCGGTCAATCTGGAAAAATTTGTTCAGAAATGGCAATTTCAGAATTAAAAAAATTAGAGCCATTAAAACCTGCTTTTGAGAACAATGATCCTGTTGAATCTCAATTAGACATTATGGTTTATATTTAATTTTTAATATATCAATAATAAAAATTTAATATAGTAACAAAATAAGGGATGAATTTCAAATATATTGTAATAAAGTAAGGCTTGCTTATTGATGTATCTTTCAATTTTTGACCATATCTCCTTCATTATTTCAAAAGTTGATAGTAAGCTTTTTATTTAAAAATTTTTAATTATAATCTGCTGATAATCAATGATATTAAAATAGAACTCACACTAATTACTATCAATTCAATTTATAATTGATTCGCTGTTTTTGCAAAATATCCAACAACGAACTTGAAACGTCTATTTTTGTATTTCTACTAGGTAGATTTACCTCAATATTTTCCATTTCATCCCAAATGGTAAACTTTAAAGATTTTTTTCCAGGATTATTTTTTAAGA
>JANQTK010000289.1 GCA_030731695.1 Polaribacter sp. | reverse complement strand
ATGGTAAATGGAGCTGGATTGGCAATGGGAACTATGGATTTGATTAAAGAATCAGGAGGAGAGCCTGCTAACTTTTTAGATGTTGGTGGTACTGCTGATGCACAAAGAGTAGAAACTGCTTTTGGTATCATTTTAAAAGACCCGAATGTAAAAGCAATTTTGGTAAATATTTTTGGTGGAATTGTACGTTGTGACAGAGTTGCACAAGGTGTAGTTGATGCTTACAAAAATATGGGAGATAAAATTACAGTGCCAATTATTTGCAGATTGCAAGGAACCAATGCAAAAGAAGCAAAAGAATTGATTGACAACTCAGGAATGAAAATAATTTCGGCTACTGAGTTTCAAGAAGCTGCTGATAAAGTGCAAGAAGTGTTGAGTGCTTAGTTTTAGTTTAATATATATTTAGAAAAGCCTTGTGAAAACAAGGCTTTTTTTATGTAATATATTTTCTTTAGTAGTTATTCTCCATGCAACACAGGGTAGCCCAATTGTGCCCAAACAAGTACACCTTCATCAATAATGGCAGTTTTTTTAAAGCCATAACGTCTCAAAGTATTTACTACGCGTCTTGAGGCTGCATGCGGACAAGCACAATACACAATAATCCATGTATCATCCTTAGGAATGTCGTTGATAAAAGTTTCTGGTTCCTCGTAATAAGGCACAGGAACAGCCCCTGGAATGTGAGTTTGCCTCCAAGCAACTGTAGAGCGTGCATCTAAAATAACAAAACGAGCACTGTCTTTTAAGGCTTGAAACACTTGTTTTGCAGGAACGTATAAACCTTCTTTTAAAGTGAACTTCGGGTTTTTATTTTTAGGATTAAGGATGTATTCTTCAGGTTTTGGCACCTTTACTGGGGTTGTTTTTGGTACATTCCAACCAGATGCACGACTTCTTAAAAATGCAGTTACTCCATTAATTTCTTTTTTGCTTAGTACGTTTTTAAATGCTGCCATTGGTGTACCATCTCTACCTTCAGTAATGGCGTATTTTAGAAATTCGTCAGTTGCAGTTGCTAACAACATAGGATTTCCTAACGCAGGTGCAGAGATACCTTCACCTTTGCTACCATGACAAACCGCACAATTGTTTTCGTACACTTTTGCTCCTAATGTAATATCTCCTTTAACGGGTTCTCTTGAGATTTCAATCTCTTTTTCTACACCACTTTGTTCATACAGCCATTGCAATAACAACTCGATTTCAATATATTCCATGGGTCCACCTTGAGTATCTAAATACCCAGCCATTGCAGTATTTGCGCGGCCAAATTGAATGGTATAGCGCATAAAATTACTATTTTTGGATGTGCCTAATAAAGAATGAGAACTAAGAGAAGGAGCGTTGTCAGCTGCATACCCTTCGCGATTTTCAGCATGACAAAGCGCACAATATTTTTGATACAAATTGGCTGCATTTTTTGAGGCAACACTGTCTAATTTATCACCAATTCGTAACTTTTGAGCCATTAGTGCTTGTTCTTTGGGTTCAGAGATGAATTCTAGTTGAACACCTTGCGCGTATTCTCTAAAAATCGTCAATTTTCTTTTTAAAGAATCCCTCAAAAAGGCTTTTTTGGGTAAACGTTCTTTAAAATAAAGATAGGTTGAATCCATGTTTTTTACCTCAAAACGAATAGAAAACACTCCAGAACCTCTCTTTTTTAAGAATTTAGCAATCTCATCATCAGAAGAAAGAGGTGATTTTAGCTCCAATTCTTGATGTCTTTTTACTTTAAATCGGACTGAGTTTTTAGCAGATGTATCTTCAATTTCTGCAAAACCCATGTTTTGAAATTGATCACGAGCAACGTCAAGACTGTCAACGGCAATTTGAAAACCAATCATACCCACCACACCATTAGGATGTTTTGAAAAACTTCGCCCATACCCATAATAGGTTTTCCACATTTGATTCATTTGTTTATAATCAGAATCAATCCCTTGTAAAAAGGTAGGGAAATATCCTTTGTTAGCATTTTTAAAATCGATACTTTTTTCTTGAGAACCGCCATTATCACCAGACCAACCTTTGCGAGTGGTTGCTTGCGTACGATAAGATTTTATAGAATCTAACTGAAAACCTTGCTTTGTAAGCCATGAATAAGTAGAATCTACAGAAGAACTAGAAAGGGAATACTTTTGAATTCCTTCGGATTTGGCTAAGAAATCAGCAATAAAAGAAGGTGTATTTTTGGTGATTAAAGAATCTTGCAATGCAAAAAACTCGATTGATGTAAGGTCAGGAAAATAAATGCCAATGGAGAGCGTACCTTCAAATTGACCCTTGCTAAAGGTATCTTCTTTGCTCATATCAAATCCTAGAGTATCTGCAAAATAATTGCGTGTTTTTTTTAGGTCCTTTACTAAAAAAGTAGCTTTTTCAAGACCAATTCCATCACCCAATAAAGGATAAGGCATTTTAGTGTATTTAATTTTATCTTTTGAGCAAGCTGAAATGATCAATATACAAAGCACTGTTACACAATACAAATTGGTTTTCTTTTTCATAGATTTATAACTAAAATTCGTTTTTTTAATTTTTCCGAAATTAGTGAATAAAAATGGAATATAAAATCGTAAAAGTTTTTGAATCAGGATTGTAAATTATTTTCGAATCTTACAAACTCT
>JANQTK010000288.1 GCA_030731695.1 Polaribacter sp. | reverse complement strand
TAAATACAAATACCCAAACTAAATCTACAAAGTGCCAATACAATCCAACTTTTTCAACCATTTCGTAACTTCCTCTTTTTTCATAGGTTCCTAAAATTACATTGAAGAAAATAATAATATTGATTAAGATTCCCGAAAAAACGTGGAAACCGTGAAAACCTGTAATGAAGAAAAAGAAATTTGCAAAAATCGTGTTTCCATATTCATTTACTTGTAGGTTTGCACCTTCTACAATTTGAGTTCCTTTTAGCAATTGCTCTAAGCCTTCTTCGCGTGATAAAACAACTTTTTGTTTTTTACCTGCATCAATCAATTCGCTTTTAATTTGGATTGAAGGATCTGCTTTGTAAGATTCTATTACTTGATTTACGGAATAATCAGGAACTGTTTGTCCACTAACAAACCATAAACCGTTTTTCTTTGTATGTGTAACTCTTTCATCTCCTCTATCACCAACAACAAAATCAGCAAAACCTACTTGATGCCCCTCTTTTACAAATTGTAAAATTTTATCATCCGAAGTTTTGATTGCGCCATAAGAACCATTAATAAAAGTGTTCCATTCCCAAGCCTGTGATCCAACGAAAATCAAACCTCCAATGATGGTTGCAAATAAATACCAAGTTACTTTGCTCTTTTTCATTTGATGACCCGCATCAACAGCTAATACCATTGTTACTGAAGAAAAAATCAGCACAAATGTCATAAAAGCTACATAATACATTGGATAATCTCCATGAATAAAAGGAACGTGAGTAAAAACCTCATCAGCAATTGGCCAAGAATCAATAAACTTGAAACGTGTTAAACCGTATGCAGCTAAAAATCCTGAGAATGTCAACGCATCTGAAAGGATAAAAAACCACATCATCATTTTACCGTAACTTGCGCCAAATGGTTTCACTCCACCACCGCTCCAAGTTTCTTTACTGTCAGAAGGTATAGCAATATTTGCTTCCATAAATTATGAGTCTGTTAATTTTTATATTTGATTTTTGTTCGCCAAAATTAAACTTTTTTTATCACCTAATAAAATAGAAAAACAAAATTAAGTAAATCCACAATATATCTACAAAATGCCAAAAGATAGCACCTAGCTCAAAACCTAGTAAATCATTTGGTTTGTATTTGTATTTAAAATGATTATAAATAACAACAAAAAGCACTACAATCCCAGCAAGCAAGTGCAAAACATGCATAAATGTGATCCCAATAATAAATGATGTAGAAACTGTACTTTCTGGACCAGTAAAAAATAATCCCACACTTTTTAGTTCATTAAAGCCAACATATTGTTGCCAAACAAATCCAATTCCTAATAATAATGTTGTGACTGCAAGAATTAAAGATAATTGTCTTTTGTCATTTTTTAAAAAATAATTTGACAACATCAATGACAAACTACTCATTACAATCAACAAAGTGCTGATATAAAATGCATTTGGTAAATCAAAAGAAACCCAATCTTCGCGTTTCATGCTAATCACATACGCGCTCGTCAATCCAGCAAAAAACATCACCATACTAATCATGGAAATCCACAACATTGGTTTGGCAGATTTCTTTTTTGCTGCTACATACTCATTTTGTAATACTTGTTCTTGAACCATATTTTAATGTAAAAATTTATCTACTACATAAACAACCTGAACCAAAGTGATGTATAAAACACTTGCTAACATCAATTTTCTTGCATCTTTATTTTCTTCTGATTTGTGCAATTTTAGTGCGTAAAACAACATAATTAATCCTAAAAACGCTACAATAAATGCGGTAATTGGATGAATATAAAAAGTACCTGTTAATTTTAAAACCGGAATTACAGAAACCAAAATCATGATTGCTGTATATAAAATAATTTGTTTTACAGCTCCTTTGTCTTTGGCATTCATAGGAAGCATATTAAAACCTGCTTTTTGATATTCTTCAAATTGCAACCAACCAATTGCCCAAAAATGAGGAAATTGCCAAAAAAACTGAATCATAAATAACATTCCTGCTTCAATCCCAAAATGATTTGTGGCAGCAACCCAACCCAACATAAAAGGAATGGCTCCTGGAATTGCACCTACAAACACAGACAAAGGTGTTACTGGCTTTAAAGGTGTATAAACACTTGTATATAAAAAAATGGATATTGCGCCAAAAAGTGCTGTTTTTGGATTGATACTGTATAAAATTGCAATTCCTAAAAGTGTAAATATGATCGCAATTGTCATAGCAACATTTACACTCATACGTTGTGTTGGTAAAGGTCTATTTTCAGTGCGCTTCATCAACGCATCAGGTTCTTTTTCAATAACTTGATTGAATGCATTAGAAGCACCAACCATAAAATACCCACCCAAAGCGAGCAATAAAACCGTAGGAATATGGACTGTTTCAACTGCTAAAAAATATCCTGCAATAGAAGAAAAAACGACACTTAAAGACAAACCCATTTTTGTGAGCTGTTTAAGATCAGTTACTAGCGTGTTTTTGATGATTTTAGTTTCTGTAATTACAGTAGAATCCATACGTTTTCAAATCGATTGCAAAGATATTTGATAAATATGAAAATACCATATATTTTAACCTATATATAACAAAAAAAACCCACTCAATAAATTGAGTGGGAAAATTGCTATGAAAAAGAAAAAGTGT
>JANQTK010000287.1 GCA_030731695.1 Polaribacter sp. | reverse complement strand
GTTTCAGCTAACAACATTTTTCCTAATTGGCCACCACCTAAAACGCCTAAAGTAAATTTGGATGAGAAATAATTTTTCAATTTATAACTTATTTTGTTTTCGCAAAAATAAACATCTTGCTGTTAAGAAACTAGTTAAAACTACTGATTTGAAGCGTGCTGCCATTTTTTACAACACGATATTCAATGGCAGGACATTCAAATCCATCTGTTTGAGGTGCGCCTCCAAAATCAACACTATATCTGCTATTATCACAAGAACATTTTAGGATTCTATTTTCAAAAATCATAGGTTGATTGCAATCGTTTGCAGGACATAATTTATCAAAAGCTACAAACTCAGTTCCGTTTTTATTGAATAGCAAAATACCTTTATTTCCTCCTACAATTTCTGCAAATCCTCCAGGAGTTTGTACGTTGATGAGTTCTGGGTTGTTTAAATCTCTTAAAATATTTAAAGGTAAAGTTCGGATGCAATTTTGCAAATTTGCTGTATCTGAGCAATTTACAAATAAACAAAACCCAAATATAAAAGTTAGTTTTCGAATCATCTTTTAAAGACTGTAGTTACAAAACGATGCCAAGTTACAAATATTTTGTATATTTGTTTCACTATCTCATTCCTATTAAGGCAATGAGATTTTTAAATTTTAGAAACTATGAGTAACATATCTTATTATTCGCCAGAAGGATTAAAAAAATTGAAAGATGAATTGCTTCAACTAGAGCAAGTGGAGCGTCCAAGAGTTACCCAAGAAATTGCAGATGCAAGAGATAAAGGGGATTTGAGTGAAAATGCAGAATACCATGCAGCAAAAGAAGAGCAATCTCATTTAGAAACGAAAATTGCGAAATTGAAAAACGTAATTTCAAATGCACGTATTTTAGATGAAAGTCAATTAGACTCCTCAAAAATATTGATTCACTCAAAAGTGAAAATTAAAAATATTGCTAACAAAATGGAATTTTCATACACACTCGTTGCAGATTCTGAAACGGATGTTCGTAATGGAAAACTTTCAGTAAAATCGCCAATTGGTCAAGGATTGTTAGGAAAAGAAGTAGGAGAAATTGCCGAGATCAAAGTGCCAAATGGCATCATGAAATTTGAAATTATCGAAATTTCAAGATAGCTGAGTTCAAAATTTTAGGTTTAGAATTCAAAGTTGAAAAATTTATTAAAAACCAAATTACTGTCTAACGTCTAAAGACTAAATTCTAAATAAATGAGCATTTTTACAAAAATCATAAACGGAGAAATTCCTTGTTATAAAATCGCAGAAAATGACGAGTTTATTTCGTTTTTAGACATCAATCCGAATGCAAAAGGTCATGCTTTGGTAGTGCCTAAAAAAGAAGAAAATAAACTTTTTGATTTGTCAAAAGACGAATACAACTCTCTCATGGATTTTTCTTATAGAGTTGCAAAGGCGCTTGAAAAATCAATTGCTTGCAAGCGAATTGGAATGACTGTAATTGGGCTTGAAGTGCCTCATGTGCATGTGCATTTGATTCCGATTAATGAAATGGCTGATATGCAATTTCAGCGAAAAATAAGTTTGTCAAAAGTAGAATTTGAAGCAATTGCGAAAGAAATATCAGGAAATTTTATCTAAAACAATTTCAAAAGTAGTTCCTTTTCCGATTTCTGATTTTTGTACAAAGATTTTGCCTTTGTGATAATCTTCCACAATTCTTTTAGATAGTGATAATCCTAAACCCCAACCTCTTTTTTTGGTGGTAAAACCAGGTTTAAAAATTTGTTTGAATAATTTTTTGGGCATTCCTTTTCCAGTATCAGCTATTAAAATGCGTACTTTTTTATCCGAACTTTCAATTTTCAAGGAAACTTCACCTTTTCCAAGCATGGCATCAATGGCATTTTTGATGATATTTTCTATCACCCAACCAAAAAGTTCTTCGTTTAAAAGTGTTTGTATTTCTCTCTCTGAGGTAGCAAATGAAAACGAAATTTGAGTAGAACTTCTAAATTTCAAATAATCAAATGCTTGTTTGGTGATTAAAACAACATCTCTTTTTTTCAATTCAGGGATTGAACCAATTTTTGAGAAACGATTGGCAATCGTATTCAATCTATGAACATCTTTTTCGATTTCATCAATATAGGTTTCATCTACTTTTTCGGCTTTTAAAATGGCAATCCAACCTAATAAGGATGACAAAGGTGTGCCAATTTGATGGGCAGTTTCTTTGGCCATTCCTGTCCATAATTTATTGGTTTCCGCTGCTTTATTGGAACTGTAAAAAAGGTAAATTACCGATAAAAATAGGACCAAAATTAAAATTAGTGCTAGTGGATAATAGGTTAGTTTTTTCAGTAAATCCGAATCTCGGTAGTAAATATATTGCTTGTTTTTTCCATCATAACTGATTTCAATGGGCTTGTTTTCTTTTTTCATGATTGCCAATTGCTTTTGCAAATACTCAGGATTCAACGATTTTATAGAATCTAAATTATTGGCATAAATAATTTCGTCTTTGTCATCTACTAAAATCATTGGGATGCTATTATTAGTAGTGATAATTTTGTCTGGTAAAGCAATATTCGAATTTAAATCAGCCCTTGATAATTCTTTTTGAGCTTCCGCCAAAATCTCCATTTTGATGCGCTCTTCTTGTTTGAATTTTTGAAAAAAAGTATAAGTATTCCATAAAATTAAGGAAACGATCACAAACGAAACAACAATACTAATCCGCTTAAATAAAAGTGGTTGGTTGAAAATATTCATCAAAACAAATATAAAGTTTTTTGATTATAACTCATTTAAAGAATTGATAGTATCTTTAGGGCATAAAAAAATATTCATGCGTACCATTATTCCCAATGAAATTGCGACAGGAAAATTTCATTCGTATCTTTTAGGTGCTATTGCACCAAGACCAATTGCTTTTGCAAGTACTATTGACGAAGAAGGAAATCCTAATTTATCACCTTTTAGTTTTTTCAATGTGTTTGGTTCCAATCCACCAACGTTGATTTTTTCACCCGCTAGAAGAGTAAGAGGCAATACAACTAAACACACTTTAGACAATGTTTTAGTAACTAAAGAAGTTGTGATAAACGTGGTGAATTATGATATGGTACAACAAATGTCATTGAGTAGCACAGAATATCCAAAAGGCGTAAATGAGTTTGTAAAAGCAGGTTTTACAATGTTAAAATCAGAAGAAATAAAACCTTTTAGAGTGGCAGAATCTCCTGTGCAATTTGAATGTATTGTGAAAGATGTAATTTTTACAGGGGATGAAGGTGGAGCTGGAAATTTAATTATTTGTGAAGTTGTAAAAATGCATATTTCTGAAGCTATTTTAGATGAAAATGGCGAAATTGATCAACATAAAATTGATTTGGTGGCTAGGGCAGGAGGCAATTATTATTCAAGAGCCAGAGATGGTTTTTTTGAAATTCCAAAACCACTTTCAACCCTTGGAATTGGTATTGATGCAATTCCGTCAGCAATTAGAAATAGCAAATTATTAACAGGAAATGACTTGGGAATGTTAGGAAATGTCTTTGAATTGCCTTCAAAAGAAACTGTTGATAACTTTGGAAAAGAACATCCCCAATTTATTGGGTTAGAAACCACAAAAAAACATATTTTTGCGAAAGAGTTTTTAAAAAATAATCAAATTGAAAGTGCTTGGAACGTACTTTTATTAAATTAAAAAACATTATGGAAGTTATTGGAAAAATAAAATTGATAGGAGAAGTACAAACGTTTGGCTCAGCAGGATTTAGAAAAAGAGAATTGGTTGTCACTACTGATGAGCAATATCCACAAATGATTATGGTTGAATTTTTACAAGATAAAGTAGATTTATTGAACAATTATAAAGTTGGACAAGATGTAAAAGTTTCTATCAATTTACGTGGTAGAGAATGGATCAATCCACAAGGTGAAGCAAAATATTTTAATTCAATTCAAGGTTGGAGAATAGAAAGTTTGGCACAAACAGCATCAAATGCTACTAATTTACCTCCTGTTGATCAGTTTAAAGCGGCAACAAAGTTCACTGAAGAAGAGCCAGATGATTTACCTTTTTAAATAGACAAGTTAGATTATTAGATATAAAAAAGAGAAATCATTATTGATTTCTCTTTTTTATGTAAAATATTTAAGTCTAAAAATCTAAAAATCCAACAATTTAAAAATCTAATTTATTCTTCTTTTTTAGGCATTGGTCCTCGCAAATGAATGATCAATCCATTCAAAAAATTTCGCAAGAATTGGTCACCACATTCCACATATTTTGGATGATCTTCATTCCTGAAAATAGCTCCAATTTCGCCTTTTGTTACTTTAAAATCGACCAAAGCACAAATGTCGATAATATCAGAATCGCGCAATTTATGCGCCACTCGTAGTTTTTTAAAAATATCGTTGTTTGATAAACCCATAGTGTCAAAAATACAATTTTTTAGTGAACAACTTGAAAAATTGCCCATGCATAAATGGCAAAACGTGCAAAACGAAATAATCCAAAAAAGGCAACATTTTTAAAAGGATATTTTATCATACCTGCTGTGATACAAGCTATGGAAAATGGCAAGGGTAGTAATGCTCCAACGAGAATTAAAATACCACCCCATTTTCTGGAGTTTTTTAGATTATTTTCCATTTTTACCTCTAAGTAATCTCTCAAAGAATCAATTTTTAGAGTCAATTTTCCCAAGAAATACGACAGCAATCCTCCAAAATAAGAAAGTACTGCTAATAAAAATAGATTAAAAATGGGTGTATCTGTTTTTTTTGTCCATGCAATAAATATCTCAGGCGGAATCAATCCTAATAGGGTTTCAGAGATAAAAAAAGTGATTAAAATGCCAATTCTCGAAAAAGTTTCGGTTATGTGTTGTAAGCCTTCATTGATGTTGAAAACATATTTATTGACTAAAAAAACGAGTAAGACAACTCCTAAAATAGGTAAAAAAGCTTTTTTTAAACTTGTCCAAACAAAAAGATAAAAACCCGTTCTCGAAAAATAATGATGCATTAGTTTTGCGCGATGTGAGTTCGTTTTTTTCTTTTTTAGAGGTTTCATAAATACGTTACAATCTTTTTTAAAAAGGATTACAAAAGTACTTACAATCTTGGCTCGATTTACACATTTTGAAAAGATTAACGCTTTTTTAAATTTTAGCAATTTAATACGGCATTGCATTTTCAATTCTCATAATTTGTACCTTTGAAACTATGATTTGGTTGACAGATAAAATTGAATTTCCTTCGTACGAAAGTGCTACAAAAGAAGGAATTATTGCTTTAGGAGGAGATTTATCTTCAGAGCGATTGATTTTTGCCTACCAAAACGGAATTTTCCCTTGGTTTTCTGAAGATGATCCAATTGTTTGGTATTTTCCAAAAAAAAGAATGGTTTTATTTCCGAGTGATTTGAAAATATCAAAATCGATGAAAAAAATCATGCAAAAAAATGAATTTCAAATTACTGAAAATAGAGCTTTTGAAGAGGTGATATATTCTTGTAAAAACATTAAAAGATCAGATGATTTAGGTACTTGGATTACAGATGAAATGGAGCAAGCGTATATAACACTTCACAAAAGAGGTATCGCAAAATCAATAGAAGTTTGGAAAAATAATACGTTAGTTGGTGGTTTGTATGGGATAGAAATGAATGAAGTATTTTGTGGTGAAAGTATGTTTAGTACACTTTCCAATGCATCAAAATTGGCATTTATATATTTGGCAACCCAAAAAAAATATAATTTAATTGATTGTCAGGTGTATAATGAACATTTGGCAAGTTTGGGAGCAAAAGAAATTGGGAGTCAGTTTTTTTTGGAATTACTAAAACGATATCAATAAAAAAACCCTGCTAAAAAGGCAGGGTTTTTATGTTTCAATAAAAAAATATTATCCTAAAGTTACTCTTTTAAAAGAAGTTACTTCAACATCTCCGTACGTTTTAACGTATGAAGCTACATTTTTCTTGTCATCTTTGATAAATGCTTGGTCTAACAAACACAATTCTAAATCTAACGTTGTATTATCAGAAATAAAACGTTCCATTTTTCCTGGTAAAATTTTATCCCAGATTTTTTCTGGTTTTCCTTCTGCAGCTAATTCAGCTTTTGCATCAGCTTCAGCTTGAGCTAAGATTTCAGGAGTTAGTTGAGCCATTGAAATGTATTTAGGAACATTTTTCAATGTTTTTCCTAATCTTGCGAATTCAATATTTTCTTTCTCAATAACTGCGATTCTTGCTTCCGTTTCTGCAGCTACGAATGCTGGATCAAAGTCTTTGTAAGACAACGTTTTAGCACCCATAGAAGCAACTTGCATTGCTACATCTTTCGTTAAAATCTCAGCATTTTTTACAGGAGCAGACAATCCAACTAAAGCAGCAATTTTTCCAATGTGAGTGTAAGCACCTACATAAGCAGCTTCAATTTTTTCGAAAGCAGTGATGTCTAATTTTTCACCAATAACACCAGTTTGTTCAACTAATTTATCAGCAACTGTAATTCCACCAAAATCAGCAGCTAAGAAAGATTCTTTTGTGTCATGATTGATAGCAATTGCAGCGAATTCTTCACCCAATGCAACAAATTTTTCATTTTTTCCAACAAAATCAGTTTCACAAGCCAAAACGATTGCAACACCTACAGTTTTGTCATCGTTGATTTTAGTCACTGCTACACCTTCAGTAGATTCTCTATCTGCTCTGTTTGCAGCAATTTTTTGACCTTTTTTGCGTAAAATATCAATTGCTTTGTCAAAGTCTCCACCAGCTTCTACTAATGCCTTTTTACAGTCCATCATTCCAGCTCCAGTGGCTTCTCTTAAATTTTTAACATCAGCAGCACTTACATTTACTGTTTCCATGTTATGTTTTTTTTAGTATTAAATTAAATTTAGTCTTCGTCAGAAATTTCGATAACTTTTTTTGTTACGATTTCTACTTCTTCTTCTTGATCGTCTTTGCCTTTATCTTTATCAGCTTTTCTGTCTGATAAACCTTCTGCGATTGCATTAGTGATGTAAGACAATACTTTGTCAATAGATTTTGAAGCATCATCATTTGAAGGGATAACAAAATCAACCAATCTTGGGTCAGAGTTTGTATCAACCATTGCAAAAATTGGAATGTTCAAATTTTGAGCTTCAGCAATTGCGATGTGTTCTTTTTTGATGTCAACTACAAAAATAGCTCCTGGCAAACGAGTCATATCAGCAATAGAACCTAAGTTTTTTTCTAATTTTTCTCTTTGACGGTTAATTTGTAATTTTTCTCTTTTAGATAAAGCATCGAAAGAGCCATCTGTTTTCATTCTATCAATAGAAGCCATTTTTTTAACAGCTTTTCTGATAGTCACAAAATTTGTTAGCATTCCACCTGGCCATCTTTCAGTGATGTAAGGCATCCCAACAGCTTTCGCTTTTTCAGCAACAACGTCTTTAGCTTGTTTTTTGGTAGCTACGAATAAAACTTTACGTCCAGAGTTTGCAATTTTTTTCAAAGCTTCTGAAGTTTCTTCTATTTTAGCAGCTGTTTTATACAAATCAATGATGTGAACACCATTTCTTTCTGTATAAATATATGGAGCCATGTTTGGGTTCCATTTTCTAGTAAGGTGTCCAAAATGTACACCACTATCTAATAATTCTTGAATGTTTACTTTTGCCATTTTTATAAATGTGTTTACTTTCTGTTTTTTTAAATCAATATATAAGTAGTCTTTTCGAGTCTTATATATTTAGATACTAAACTGTTATTATTTTATGATAACAGTGCTCTAAAAAATATTGAAAATGTCTCAGCAAATACTGAAACAAGTTCAGTATATTAACGTTTAGAGAACTGGAATCTTTTACGAGCTTTTTTCTGACCAAATTTCTTACGCTCTACCATTCGTGGATCACGAGTTAATAAGCCTTCTGGTTTTAAAACCGCTTTGTTTTCTACATTAATTGCTACTAAAGCTCTTGTAATTGCCAAACGAATTGCTTCAGCTTGTCCAGTAACTCCACCACCATAAACACTTACTTTGATATTGTAAGAAGTTACATTTTCGGTAAGCATTAAAGGCTGTTGTACTTTATATTGCAAAGAAGCAGTTGTAAAGTAATTTTTAAATTCTCTTTTGTTGATGGTAATTGTACCATCACCATCTGAAAGATAAACACGCGCTACAGCTGTTTTTCTTCTACCTATCTTGTGTACAGTTTCCATTATTTGTAATCGTTAAGGTTAATAGCTTTAGGTGTTTGACCTGCTTGTTTGTGTTCAGTTCCTGCATATACATACAAGTTTCTGTACAAAGCTGCACCTAATGTGTTTTTTGGTAACATACCTTTCACTGCTTTTTCAATCAATCTTGTTGGATCTTTGTCAAACATTTCTGTTGCAGTTAACGATCTTTGTCCTCCAGGATAACCAGTGTGGTGAATGTAGGTTTTATCAGCCCACTTTTTTCCTGTTAAATTAATTTTTTCTGCGTTGATAACCACCACATTGTCTCCACAATCTACGTGAGGAGTAAAATTTGGCTTATATTTACCTCTAATTAGCTTTGCTACTTTAGAAGCAAGACGACCCAACGATTGACCGTCCGCATCAACCAAAACCCACTCCTTGTTAACGGTAGCGCTGTTTGCTGATACTGTTTTGTAACTTAATGTGTTCATAATTACACTTTTAGTTTTTGTTCAATTAATAATTTATTTTTTTCCTTAAAAAAGGAGTGCAAATGTACTGCTTTTTATTTGATTGACAAATAGTACTTTACATAAAAAATAATTGATTAATTTTAAGAAAAACGATTGGCTACTTGTTCTTTGAAAAACGATATTGATTTTCTTTAATGTATTCTTAATTTTTCATAAAATTGTTAAGATTTTTGAAATAAAAAGCTTTTGATTATTGCAAAATTGTTAACTTATTTTTTAAGATATTCAAAATAAAACACTCTTAATACATATAATTTTTATGAGATTTGTAAATTATTACGAATAAAAACCTTTTAATTTTCATTTAAATTAACATATAGTTAAGAAAATAGAAAGGTATTTTTGCCATTCATTTTAATGCTTTTTATAGCTTTTTTAATTCAATCAAATTTTAAAATGAAATTTGTCTTTAACTACCTTCTAGTATTTCTTTTTTGTTCAACAATTTCTTTTTCACAAGAAGTTTTAACGAATAAAATTCCAAAGAGAGTTTACACTACAAAAAAACTCACAAAAACGCCCGTTATTGATGGTGATGTTACTGACGAAGCATGGAATGTAGTGGAATGGTCATCAGAATTTACTGAAAAAGAACCAGATGAAGGAACGCCTCCAACATATCAAACCTTATTTAAAGTTATTTATGACTCAAAATACCTTTACATCGCAATTAAGGCTTTAGATGATCAACCTGAATTAATTCAAAAAAGATTAAGCAGACGTGATGGTTTTGCAGGTGATAGAGTCAATGTAATTATTGATAGTTATCACGACAAACGAACCGCTTTTGTTTTTACCACAACTGCAGCAGGAGTAAAGGGCGAGGAAATTGCGACACAAAACGGACAAAGTTGGGATGAAAGTTGGAATCCAGTTTGGTTTACAGATGCTAAGGTTGATGATAAAGGCTGGACTGCAGAAATGAAAATTCCTTTTAGCCAATTGCGTTTTGGAAAATCAAAAGAACAAGTTTGGGGATTTAATATTAACAGAAATATTTTCAGATTAAACGAACGTTCTTTGTGGCAACGAATTCCAAATGATCAAGCAGGTTTTATTAGTGAAGCAGGTGAGTTGCATGGTTTAATAGATCTGCCTTCTCAAAAACAACTTGAAATTCAGCCTTTTACATTATTGCAATATGATTCGTATCCAAAAGAAGGAAATAATCCTTACAGAGATGGAAGCGATTTTAAAGCCAATATTGGTTTGGATGCTAAAATTGGTGTCACCAATGATTTAACACTCGATTTGACAATCAATCCTGATTTTGGTCAAGTTGAAGCTGATCCTGGAGCCATTGCTTTGGATGGTTTTCAATTATTTTTTAGAGAACAAAGACCTTTTTTTGTAGAAAATAAAAACATTTTTGATTTTCAGTTTGCTAATGGGAGTGACAACCTCTTTTACAGCAGACGAATTGGAAGAAATCCACATAGAAGTGCGAATTTAACCTCTGACGAATTTGCAGATGAACCATTAAATTCAGCTATTTTAGGAGCTGCAAAATTTTCGGGAAAAACAAAAAATGGTTGGTCAATTGGTATTTTAGAAAGTGTAACAGCCAATGAATTTGCTGAAATTAAACAAACAAATGGCAACACAAGACAAGAAATTGTTGAGCCTTTAACCAATTATTTTGTAGGTAGAGCTCAAAAAGATTTTAACGAGAGAAACTCATTTATTGGCGGAATTTTTACAGCTACAAATCGTAATTTGAATGGTAATTTTAACGAATTGCACAAGGCTGCTTATTCAGGAGGAATCGATTTTCAGCACAATTGGAAAAATAGAGAGTATTTTTTAGATGGCAATGTCATTATGAGTCACGTTTTAGGAAGTGCTGAAGCGATTGAAAATACACAACGTTCTATCACACGTTTATTTCAAAGAACAGATGCAACTCACGTAAATGTTGATCCAACAAGAACATCATTAACAGGAACAGGAGGGAGAATTGAATTGGGGAAAGCTGGAGGAGGAAATTGGCGTTACAATGGTGGATTTATTTGGCGTTCACCTGAATTAGAACTAAATGATGTTGGATTTTTAAGAAATACGGATCAAATGATTCAGTTTGCAAATTTGAGATATTTATGGCAAGTTCCTACAAAAACGTATAGGAATGCATCAATAGAAGCCTCACAAGTTACAGAATATGACTTTCAAAAAAATCTAAACAGAATTCGTTTTGAAGGAGAAGGAAATATTAATTGGGCAAATAACGCAACCACCAATCTTGGTTTAGGAACAAGTTTTCGTTCCTATTCTAACGCATTTTTAAGAGGAGGTCCAAGATGGAGAACAGCAAACAACAGGTATGTATTTGGTTCTTTTGGTTCTGATAGGAGTAAGATTTTTAGTTACAATATGAGATTTACGTTCGTAGATTCTGATGAAAATGTGTTTAAAAGACAACGATATTCAATAGGATTCAATTACCAACCTACAGATGCATTAAATATTTCTTTGGAAAATCAATTAGAATTGACACAGGACCGCGCGCAATACGTTACAAGCCTTGATTTTGGAAATGATAAAAGATATATTTTAGGAAACATCAATAACGATGAATTTTCTACTACCCTTCGTTTTACGTATAGTATCAATCCTAATATGTCTATTCAGTTTTATGGTCAACCATTTATTTCAAGAGGACGTTATTCAGAGTTTAAATTTGTGAATACTGCAGCAGCTGATCGTTTTACAGATCGTGTAACGATTTATGATACTAATCAAATTTCAACCGGAACAAACGTTTATACTATTGACGAAAATAGTGATAATACTATTGATTATCAGTTTAATAAACCTGATTTTTCTTTCGCTCAGTTCCGCTCAAATTTAGTCGCAAGATGGGAATACATTCCTGGTTCTGAAATCTTTTTAGTGTGGGCTCAAGGCGTTGTTGGAAACGAAAATCCAGATGCAAGTTTATCAACCTCACTCAGCAACCAAGTTTTTAGTCAACGAAAAGAAAATACCTTTTTACTGAAAGTTACCTATCGTTTTGTGAGGTAAAAACGCTTAAAATTGGTTTAGTCAACTAGTTTTAATGATGATGCAACAAATCGTCCGTTTATTACTTCACCAACAACTTCACCTTTTCTGATGACCTCGCAAAAACCAGTATGTTCGTCATGTGCATCTCCAAAGTCATTGATCTCAAATCCATCAACAAAATAGGCTTTTTCATCAATTCTAACCGCCAAACTGCAGCCGTTTTCAGAGTCTAATCCAAATTTACATTGTCCACAAGAAACCTCAGCAGTTTGCTTGATTTCTTTTTTGTTTGCACAAGAAGCCAATATCAATAAACCAATAATGAATAATTTTTTCATAATTTTAAGAACTAAGAACTAAGAAC
>JANQTK010000286.1 GCA_030731695.1 Polaribacter sp. | reverse complement strand
TGAATTTGCATGATGAAGTTGCTAAAGAAGGATATCAAATTTACGATTTCTTTCTACCAGGTTTAATGATTCATACTTTAGAAAAAGGATCAAACAAAGCCATTTTAAAATGGGCTGCAGAAATTATTGAAAAACGATATAAAACAGTAAACATGTTAGGTTGTCATGACGGAATTCCTGTGCTTGATTTGAAAGGAAAAGAGGCAAATGGCAGCTATCATAAAGGTTTGTTGGCAGATGAAGAAATCGAATTTGTAATGGAAACAATCCTACAAAGAGGTGGAAAAGTCAAAAATTTATACGATGCCACTGGAAACAAAATTTCGTACTATCAAATAAATGCTACTTTTTTCAGTGCACTTGGCGAAAATGAACACAAATTGCTATTGGCAAGAGCCTTACAACTTTTTATGCCTGGCATTCCACAAGTTTGGTATTTGGATTTGTTTGCAGGAAAAAACAACTACGAAGCTGCCAATAAAGGCGGATCAAGTTCTCACAAAGAAATTAACAGAACTTCGCTTAGTTTATCAGAAATTGAAAACGGATTGAAAAGAAAAGTGGTTACAAAACAGCTTCAATTAATGCGATTGCGAAATACTTCCAAAGCATTTTCAGGAAAAATGACAATTCATGATTCCCAAGAAAATGAAATTTACATTTCTTGGACGAACGAAAATTGTGTTGCAAAACTCAAAGCAAACCTTACTGATTTTTCTTTTAGAATTTCTCATTCTGAAAATAATATTTCCAACGAGTTGATTTTTTAAGACTAAATTATTCATAGCCAAACGTCTAAAAGAATACCAACTTCGCTTTGCTCTTTGATTGAAAACCATATATTTGTATGCTTAAAATAGCAAACAACCAATTATGAGCGATTCTAGAAAAAGACATGAAGCTTTATTGTATCATGCAAAACCAAAACCTGGAAAAATAGAAGTAGTTCCTACTAAAAAATATGCAACCCAACACGATTTAGCATTAGCGTATTCGCCAGGTGTAGCAGAACCTTGCTTGGAAATTGCCAAAGACAAAAACAATTCTTATAAATATACTTCTAAAGGAAATTTAGTGGCAGTAATTTCAAACGGAACTGCCGTTTTAGGTTTGGGTGATATTGGTCCTGATGCCTCAAAACCAGTGATGGAAGGCAAAGGTTTATTGTTTAAAATTTTTGCAGATATTGATGTTTTTGATATTGAAGTGAATGAAACTGACGTTGATAAATTTATTGAAATTGTAAAAGCAATTTCACCCACTTTTGGTGGAATTAATTTAGAGGATATCAAAGCGCCTGAAGCGTTTGAAATTGAACGAAGGTTGAAAGAGGAATTAGACATTCCTGTGATGCATGATGACCAACATGGAACAGCGATTATCTCAGCAGCAGCTTTAAAAAATGCCATTGAAATTGCCAATAAAGATTTTTCGAAAGTAAAGATTGTGGTAAATGGTGCTGGAGCAGCTGCTATTTCCTGCACGCGTTTGTATTTGAGATTAGGAGCCATCACTGATAATATTGTGATGTGTGACAGCAAAGGTGTTATTAGAAAAGACCGAGATAATTTAACATCTGAAAAAGCAGAATTTGCAACTTCACAAGATTTACATACTTTAGAAGAAGCCATGCACAATGCTGATGTTTTTATCGGACTTTCACAAGGGAATGTGGTGACTCCAGAAATGCTATTATCAATGGCAAAAAACCCGATTGTGTTTGCAATGGCAAATCCCGTTCCTGAAATTAATTATGATGTGGCCATTGCTACCAGAAAAGATATCATCATGGCAACAGGAAGATCTGACCATCCTAACCAAGTGAATAATGTACTTGGTTTTCCATTTATTTTTAGAGGTGCTTTGGATGTGAGAGCTACCAAAATCAACGAAGAAATGAAAATGGCAGCTGTACATGCGTTGGCTGATTTGGCAAAAAAATCGGTTCCTGAGCAAGTAAATATTGTGTATGATGAAGTGAGTTTATCTTTCGGAAAAGAATACATCATTCCAAAACCTTTTGATCCACGTTTGATTTACGAAATTCCGCCAGCAATAGCCAAAGCTGCAATTGAATCAGGTGTTGCGTTAGAACCAATTACAGATTGGGAAAAATATCGCGAGGAATTGATGGAACGTTCTGGATCTGGAAGAAAAGAAATCAGAATGATTCACAATCGTGCAAAAAGTAACATCAAACGGATTGTTTTTGCGGAAGCTGATTATTTAGATGTACTAAAAGCTGCACAAAGAGTATATGATGAAAAAATTGGATTGCCTATTTTACTAGGTAGAAAAGAAGTGATTTTGGCATTGAAAGAAGAAATCGGTTTTACGGCTGATGTGCCCATTTTAGATCCAAAAACAGATGAAGAAGACGAACGAAGAAATCGTTATGGAGAAGCCTACTGGAACAGTAGACAGCGAAAAGGAAGAACCTTAACAGAAGCAAAAAAATTAATGCGTGAACGCAACTATTTTGCTGCAATGATGGTGAATGAAAACGAAGCAGATGCGTTAATCACAGGATATTCAAGACCTTACCCAAGTGTGGTAAAACCAATCTTAGAGTTGATTGAAAAAGAAAAAGGGGTTTCAAGAGTAGCCGCTTGTAATTTAATGATTACCAAACAAGGTCCTTTGTTTTTGGC
>JANQTK010000285.1 GCA_030731695.1 Polaribacter sp. | reverse complement strand
GATTTTAGTGGAATTCCAGCATCATCTTGCATCGCTATTAATACATCTTTTGTTTGATAAGCCAAAGATTGTAAAGTTGCATTGATCAAATGATTTTTTCCAGTATCTCTGGTCAAACCAAAAATGGCACCTCTAGCGTACATATCCCAATAAGGAGCGCCCAAACCTGCAAAAGCAGGCACCACAATAACAGGGTTTTCATCACCTACGTTTTGTGCGAAAAACTCACTTTCTTCTGCTGATTTTATAATTTCTAAACCATCTCTCAACCATTGAATAGCTGCTCCAGCAACAAAAACACTGCCTTCTAAAGCATAATAAACCTTATTATTAATTCCCCATGCAATGGTTGTTAACAAACCGTTTTTTGAGAACTGAGGTTTTTTCCCAGTATTCATCAATAAAAAACAACCAGTTCCATAGGTATTTTTGGCATTTCCTTTCTTAAAACACGCTTGGCCAAACAACGCTGCTTGCTGATCACCAGCAATTCCTGCAATCGGAATTTTTGTTCCATCTAAGATAAAATCACCAAAATGAAACGAAGAAGGTTTTACTTCTGGAAGGATTTTTTTATCAATATTCAATGCTTTTAAAAGCGTTTCGTCCCAACACAAATTGTTGATATCAAACAGCATGGTTCTTGAAGCGTTGCTATAATCAGTTGCATGCACTTTTTTATCTGTTAAATTCCATAACAACCATGTATCAATCGTGCCAAAAAGAAGATTTCCTTTTTGAGCTTCTTGTTTTGCATTTGGTACATTTTCTAAAATCCAATGAATTTTAGTTGCTGAAAAATAAGCATCAATTACCAAACCTGTAGTTTGTTTTACATGATTTTCTAAGCCTTTTGCTTTTAAATTTTCACAAATTTCAGCAGTTCTTTTGTCTTGCCAAACAATGGCGTTATAAATAGGTTTTCCAGTGTTTTTATCCCAAATAACGGTAGTTTCTCGTTGATTGGTAATGCCAATTCCTAGAATTTTATCTGAAGTAATATTCGCTTTTTCTAGTACTTTTTTTAAGGTAGCAATTTGAGTCTCTAAAATTAAAAAAGGGTCATGTTCAACCCAACCAGATTCAGGATAAATTTGTTCAAATTCTTCTTGAGCAATCGCAACAATTTTTCCTTTTTCATCCACCAAAACTGAACGCGAACTTGTAGTTCCTTGATCTAACGCTAAAATATATTTTTGTGACATAAATTTTAAAAACGAACAGCAATTTACAAAATAAGCGGTAATAATATTCATTAATTATTACCTTTAGCCAAATTAAAATGTTTTCTATGGAATATGGATTTTTGTCGGTAATCCCACCTGTTGTTGCTATTATTTTGGCTTTAAGAACCAAGCAAGTGTATATTGCTTTGCTATTTGGAATTTGGTTTTCTTGGTTGATAATCAAAGGTTGGAATCCGCTTGATGGAACAATTGCAATGATTGAAGGCTTGGTAAATGTTTTTAAATCTGAAGGAAATACGAGAACAATTATGTTTAGTGCTTTGGTGGGTGCTTTGCTGATTTTTATTCAATATTCAAAAGGAGTAGAAGGTTTTATCAATATTCTGAATAAAAGATTGGTAAAATTTGAAGAAAAAAAATCGGGTTTTGCACGTGTGATGGTTCAGGTTTTAGCCATGTTTACAGGAATTTTATTGTTTGTAGAAACGAGTATTAGCTCATTAACAGTGGGCACTTTATATCGTCCAATTTTTGATAAATTAAAAATTCCGAGAGAAAAACTCGCTTATATTGCTGATTCAAGTTCTGCACCTTCCTCTATTTTAATTCCTTTTAATGCTTGGGGCGCATTTATCATGGGTTTGTTATTAACACAAGGAATTGACAAGCCATTTGCTGTGATGATGGCATCTATCAAATATAATTTTTATCCGTTATTGGCAATTTTGACTGTGTTTATCGTTATTTTATCAAAAAAGGATTTTGGTCCGATGAAAAAAGCGGAGAAAAGAACCTTAGAAACAGGTGAATTGATGAATCCAAATGCAATTCCCATGGTTTCTGATGAGGTTACTTCTTTTCCACCAAAAGAAGGAATTCAAGCAAAAGCGTATAATATGATTGTGCCACTTTTGGTCATGGTTTTTATGATGCCCATAAATTTGATGTATACTGGTTGGAATGCTGTAAAAGAATCTTCTTCTTTTTTAAACCATGCATCACAAGCAATTGGTGAAGGTTCTGGTTCATCATCGGTTTTATATGCAGTAATTGCTTCAATTTTAGTAGCGATTGTAATGTATATGATTCAAGGAATTTTAAACCCAAAAGAAGCCATTAACTTAACGTTAAAAGGAATTAGCGAGTTAATGCCATTGGCTTTGTTGATGTTATTAGCCTTCGCAATTGGAGACGCTTGCAAAGAACTAGAAACTGGAGTTTATGTTGCGAATGTTACCAAAAGTTGGTTGTCAGTTGAATTATTACCTGCTGTTGTTTTTTTAATCAGTTCGTTTATTGCTTTTTCCACAGGAACTTCTTGGGGTACTTTTGCCATAATGTTGGCAATTTCAATTCCTATGGCTACTATTCATGGAGCTGATATAACCATTGTTGTTGCGGCTACTTTAGGAGGTGGAATTTTTGGAGATCATTCTTCGCCAATTTCAGATACGTCAATTATTTCGTCTATGGCATC
>JANQTK010000284.1 GCA_030731695.1 Polaribacter sp. | reverse complement strand
AAAACGCTATTAAAGTAAACAATGCGTTGGATTATCAAACAAATATTCCAGGAATATATGCCATTGGCGATGTAAATACCTATCCTGGAAAATTAAAGTTAATTTTATGCGGGTTTCACGAAGCTACATTAATGTGTCAAAGTGCCTATCAACGTATTTTTCCTAACAAAAAGTATGTGATGAAATATACGACTGTTGGCGGTGTAGATGGTTTTGATGGTACAAGAAAAGAAGCGCCAAAAGCAGTAATAAAATCAATAGATTAGTAAAATTCTTGTTAGGTTTCAGTAACTTTGCGACTTATTAGAAATAAAAATAATGCAAGACATTCAACTAAAAATTACTGATAGAAATGGCGTAACTCACGAAGTGATTGCACCTACAGATATGGCTATGAATTTGATGGAAGTTGTTCGCTCTTACGAATTAGCTGAAGAAGGAACCATTGGAATTTGTGGTGGAATGGCCATGTGCGCATCTTGCCAATGTTATGTAAATTCTGATCACGAATTGCCAGAAATGTCTGATGACGAAGATGCAATGTTGGCTGAAGCATTTTATGTTAAAGAGAATAGTAGATTGGGTTGTCAAATTCAAATGACTCCAGAATTACATGGATTGGAAGTGGAATTAGCACCTGAAGCATAAAAATGAGACAAATTATAGATACTTTGCCTGTAAAAGATTATCATATGTGTTTGAGAGATGCTGTTGAAATCTTTACAAAAGAACTTATAAATGGGGTGATTGATACACAGTATAAGTTTGTGTATCAAGAAAAAACAACTGAAAAGTTCTTAAAAATTTTAGAGAGATTAAATGTTGAAAACGGAGAGACTATTTGGGAGAATTTTAAAAATTCTTTTGATGAAATACGAGCGAAATTAGATTTAGATGCCTTGGCTGCCTTTAAAAATGATCCTGCAGCAAAAAGTTTAGAGGAAGTTTATTTGGCATATCCTGGCTTTTATGCAACTGCAGTATATCGTTTAAGTCATCAATTATTGCAATTAAATGTCCCTGTTTTACCAAGAATGATGAGTGAATTTGCGCACAGATATACAGGAACAGACATTCATCCAGGAGCTGTAATTGGGGAATCTTTTTTTATTGATCACGCCACAGGAATTGTGATTGGTGAAACCACTATCATTAAAAATAATGTGCAGATTTTTCAAGGGGTAACTTTGGGTGGATTGCAAGTAAAAAAGAGTTTGGCATCTACGAAAAGACATCCAACCATTGAAAGTAATGTAACCATTTATGCAAACGCCACTATTTTAGGTGGTAATGTTGTAATTGGTGAAAATTCGGTGATTGGTGCCAATGTTTGTATCCGAGAATCAATTGAAAAAAACTCGGTAGTAACTGTGCAGTATGAAAATAAAATATTTAAAAAAGATGGATTATGAAGACAAAAAACATCATTGATTTTGTAGGAAATACACCTTTAGTAGAGGTTCAAAATATTTTTAAAAAAGACGGAGTTACCTTATTGTTAAAATTGGAAGGAAATAATCCTGGCGGAAGTGTAAAAGACAGAGCTGCTTTTAACATGATTAATGAGGCAATCAACAAAAAAAACATTAAAAAAGGAGACACTTTAGTTGAGGCAACAAGTGGAAACACCGGAATTGCTTTAGCGTTAATGGCTAAAGTTTTGGGTGTAAATATGGTATTGGTTATGCCAGAAAATTCGACTATTGAAAGAGTTCAAACCATGCGTGCCTATGGCGCAAAGGTAATTTTAACTCCTGCAGAATTAGGCATTGAAGGTTCACGTGATTACGCTCTAAAATTAAAATACAAAAAAGGCTATTACAGATTGAATCAATTTGACAATCCTGATAATTCCAAAGCTCATTACAAAACAACAGGTCCTGAAATTTGGAGAGATACTGAAGGTGAAGTAACACATTTTGTGGCATCTATGGGAACCACAGGAACTATTATGGGTGTTTCGGATTATCTGAAAGAAATGAATAAAAGCATAACTATTGTTGGTGTTCAGCCTGATGGAGATTCAAAAATTCCTGGAATTAGAAAATGGGGAGATGAATATGTTCCTGCTATATTTAACAGAAAAAAGGTAGATGAAGTGCTTGAAGTTAGCGAAGCTGAGGCAACTTTAATGACTCAAAGATTGGCAGAAGAAGAAGGTATTTTTGCAGGTATGAGCAGTGGAGGGAATGTTTTTTGTGCCCTAAAAGTAGCTGAAAAATTAGAAAGTGGCGTTGTTGTTGCCATTATTTGTGACAGAGGTGACCGTTATTTATCGTCAAATTTGTTTGATAAAAACTAATTTTAAATCAAATACATTCTGCAAATAAAAAAATATTGCGTTTCTTTGCAACCAGTTCTTACATTTAGTAAAACGTTATCACGAAAGGTAGAGGGATTAGACCCGTTGAAACCTTAGCAACCTCCTTTTTAAAAAGAAAAGGTGCTACATTCTACGAATGATTACTGAACTTTTCTCAGTGTTTATTTGACAGATAACAGCGAAATCTCACACTTTCCTGATGACACATTGATTAAAAACATCAAAATGTCAAACATATACAAAGCTTTACAAGAGCGAATTTTAGTATTAGATGGTGCTATGGGCACCATGTTGCAAGCCTATAAATTTACTGAAAGTGATTTTAGAGGTGAACGCTTTAAAAATTATCCAACATCTTTACAAGG
>JANQTK010000283.1 GCA_030731695.1 Polaribacter sp. | reverse complement strand
CAAACACAAGACGCTGAAAGTTGAGGCAAGTGAGGTATTTGAGGTGGTGCAACAACAGACAAACTAGCTTTAAAATCAACAACTTTTGAAAAAAAAACTATTTGTTGCAGTTACAAATGATATCTCAACAGATTATCGTGTGCACAAAGTTTGTTCGTATTTGCTTCAAAAGGATTATCAAATTGATGTGTTTGGTAGGGTTTTGCCCAACACTATTTCTGTAAATAGAGATTACACTATTATTCGAAAAAAACATTTTTTCAACCACAATTTTCTGTTTTATGCAGAATTTAATACCCGTCTTTTTTTCTATTTACTTTTTAAAAAGTACGATTGTATTTTAGCAAATGATTTAGATACCCTACCTGCTTGTTTTTTCATTAGTAAGTTAAAAAAAACACCTTTAGTTTATGATAGTCACGAACTATTTTCTGAGGGACCTGAATTACAAGGAAGAAAATTTGTGCAAAAATTTTGGCGAAAGCTAGAAGATTTTTTTCTTCCCAAAATTAAAAATTCATATACTGTTAGTCAATCAATTGCTGATTTTTACCATAAAAAATATAATAATAATATGGGTGTAATCAGGAATATACCTTTGAAAAATCAAGTATATTTATCTGAGGAAATTACATTTCCAACGAAACATAAAACCATTTTATATCAAGGAGTTTTAAATCCTGGAAGAGGCATAAAACCAATGATTGAAGCCTTGATGTATTTAGAAAATATAGATTTGATTATCATTGGTTATGGCAAAGTTGAAGAGGATTTGAAACAATTCGTGAAAGAAAAAAAAATGGAAAATCGAGTTTTTTTCTTGGGCAGAATTTCTAGAGAAAAATTGGTGAATTATACTAAAAAAGCAACTTTAGGAATGGTTTTAGAAGAACCTTTAGGATTGAGTTTTCAATATTCATTACCCAATAAATTGTTTGATTATATTCATGCTGAAATTCCAATTATTGCTGGAAATTTAAAAGAAATTTCGAAGATTATCAAAGAGTATAAAGTGGGAGTTATCGCTGAAAATTATGCTCCAAAAACAATTGCAACTGTCATCCAAGATTTATTGAGTGATAAAAAAAAGTTGTTAGAAATACAACAAAACCAACAAAAGGCTTCTGAAGTTTTGTGTTGGGAAATAGAACAAAAAAAATTAGATATTTATTTTAACTAGCACACTTATCAAACCAGTAATTTCCATAATCATTCCTGTTTTAAACAATCTTTATGGGTTGCAAAAAACTATTGAAAGTATTCAAAAACAAACATATACGAATTTTGAAGTTTGGATTATTGATGGAGGATCTTCTCAAGAAACACAAAATTATTTGCAGAATTTAAAGCATCCTTTTCAGTTTTTGTCAGAAAAAGATACAGGAATTTATGAGGCAATGAACAAAGGTATTTCTCTTTCAAAAGCAGAATGGTTTTATTTTTTAGGTTCTGGTGACGTGCTAATTGATAATTTTGTTTTTGAAACTGTTGTTGATATAATTGAAAATGAAAATTCGAAAATTATAGCTGGGAAAATTTCATACGACGGATTTTCCCAACCTTTTATCTACAGTAAAAATAAGTTACTTAAAAATCCTTCTTGGAATTTTTCCATGTGGATCAGAAATGGATTGCATCATCAAGGAACTTTTTACAAAAAAGAACTTTTTAAGAACCGATTTTACAGCTTGAGATATAAAATACTCTCGGATTATCATTTTAATTTATCTCTTTACTTGAATAAAGAAAAATGCAAAATTATCAATACTGTAATTTCTAAATGCAATTCGGATGGAATTTCAAAATCTGGAAATTGGAGTATTTATAAAGAGGAAATAAATTTAAAAACATCATTAAGTTTAAGTTGTTTTTATCCAATATTTTATACTATTGCATTTATTAAATTCATTCTAAGAAAAACAGTAAATGTTAAATAGAAAAGAAATAGCCCTACAAATTGCTGAGAAAATTGCTTCGAATGAATCAATTTTGAAGCAACAATATTTAGAAAGTAAAGATGATATTGGTTTTTTTTTCATTGACGATTTATTGTCAACTGAATTAGCCAATCAAATTTTTGAAAATTTCCCAAAACTTTCCGAAGCAAAAAAGAAAAATGATTTTAGAGAACAAAAATATGTTGCTTATCAAATGAACAAGTATCATCCAATTTTGGAAGAAGTTATTTATGCATTTCAAGAGCAGGATGTTGTAAATATCATCTCAAAAATTGTAGCTAATGATACTATTTTACCTGACTCAAACCTATATGCTGGTGGCTTGTCTTTGATGGCGAAGAATAATTTTTTAAGTCCTCACTTAGACAATTCTCATGATAAGGACATTAAACTTTGGCGTGTTTTTAATTTATTATATTATGTAACTCCAAATTGGAAGTTAGAAAATGGAGGTAATTTAGAACTTTGGCCTAATGGACTAAAATCAAATCCAATAACCATCGAAAGTAAATGCAACAGATTAGTTGTCATGGCAACTCATCAAAAATCTTGGCATTCAGTAAATAAAGTACTTACTGATGGTGTAAGGTGTTGTGTTTCAAATTATTATTTTTCTGGTTCACCTTTATTATCTTCGGATAGTTTTCATGTTACAACTTTTAGAGGTAGACCTTCTCAAAAAGCAAGAGATTTTGTTTTACAAATTGATAACTCTCTTAGAAATACACTCAGAAAACTTTTTAAAAAAGGATTAAG
>JANQTK010000282.1 GCA_030731695.1 Polaribacter sp. | reverse complement strand
GAAATTTAGCCTACAATTTGTACGAGTTGTTTTACCTTTTTTTCAAGCATTCCTGGCCTTACAGAGGAGAATCCTAAAATAAGACCCTGCTGTCTTTGATGCTGAATAAAACACTTGCTTAAAGAGTGTGTTGTAATTTCGGCATCTTTTAATTTTTTAATTATGAGGGCTTCTTCTTTTTGGGAAATTGTTTTCCTAAAATTTGCTACTAAATGTAAACTAGAAAAATGTTGATTATAAATAACCATGTTATCACTTTTATTAAATTCCGAGAGAAAAAGTGCTTGTCTTTCTTGCGCGACTTCAATGACGTTTTTTAAATGTTGGTACAAATAATTACGCTCAATAAATTCACTCATAACCATTTGCACTGAAGGTGACACAAAACGATGCGAAAATTCTTGCAAAGCTTCTACAGCTTTAATTAAATATTTTGGAACAATCATATAGCCCAAACGAATTGAAGGATGCAATAATCGATTAAAAGTTCCCATATAAATAGTACGATCTTCGGTGTCTAAACTGTAAATACTCGGAATTTTATTAAAGTGATTTGCTACTTCATTTTCGTAATCATTTTCAATAATAAACGCTTTGTTTTGTGATGCCCAGGCCAAAAGTTCTTTTCTTCTAGTGAGGCTCATTTTTGTTCCTAAAGGATAATGATTGGAGGGAGTTACGTGAACTAACTTCGGATTTAAATGATTTAATTCATTCATTTTATGCATGTTAATTCCGTTTTCGTCAGTTGTTACAGGTAGTAAATTTGCTTGAATACTTTTAAATAAAAAATGCACATTTGGAAAAGCAGGATCTTCTATGATTACATTATCTCCTTTATCTAATAAAACATTTCCAATTAAATATAGTGATTGTAAAGAGCCTGAAACAACCATAATTTGATTGTAATCGCACTTAATATTTCTGCTAATATTTAAGTAATTACTAATGCTTTTTTTTAGAGGATCAATACCTGTTGAGCGTTCATAAGATAAGTTTGATGATTTTACAAATCGCCAATAACTATTCAGTAAATTTTTCCATTGATTGATTGGAAAGATGTCTAAAGGAGGAAGTCCTGGTCTAAATGCAACACTTTCTCCCATAGATCTATTGTATTCTGAAAAAATAGTTAAAAACGATTTTCCTTGGCTAGAAATTTCAGGATATCTATCAGTATCAATTGGTTGTTGCGTTGTTTCTGCATCTTTTTTATCTGAAATATCATAATTTATTTTAAATCCAGAGCCAGTTTTAGATACAATTAGTTTTTCGAGTTGTAATAATTCGTATGATTTTAAAACGGTTGTTCTAGAAATTGCCAACTCATCAGCCAATATTCTGGTTGATGGTAAAGCCCAATCATGAGGCAATTCAATCGTTTTTATACAATCTTTAATGGCTTTGTATAGTAGAATGTATTTATTTTTATGAGATTTTTTTTGCTGTTTTTCTAAAGAATTCTTAATTCTTTCAATAGTAAAAGCATAACTGGTATTCATTTTTTTAAAAAATTGGTATTGCTAATGTACTAAAAATTAAACGTACTTTATTGTTTATTTTTTATGATGTTAAAACACATTTTAAAAATGAATTTTACGAGTAGCTTTTTTAAAGTAAACCATAAAACATGGAAAAATTCAAATTTATAAAAACACTTTTGCTTGTTGGTTTTGCAGTTACGCTTACAAGTGGTCATAGAATAGTGCCACAAAATGGTATCACTTCTTTTAAAGAAACAAAAGGATATTCAATTAATAAATTAGATACATTAAGAGATTTTTTAAAAAAAAGTGGTGCATCTTCTATGATGATAATGGTGGATGGAAAGGTTGTTTTTGATTGGGGAAATACCGCTGAAAAACACGTTATACATTCCATCAGAAAACCACTAATTCATGCTTTATTAGGAATCGCTGTTGATCAAAAAAAAATTGATACTTCAATGACACTAAAAGATTTAGGATTGCAAGATATCCATCCTGAATTGTCTGAATTGGAATTATCTGCAAGAATAGCAGATTTGTTAAAATCAAAATCTGGCGTTTATCATTTGTCATCTGCAATGACTAAAAACATGATAAAAAACCTTCCAAAAAGAAATTCATTCAAACCTGGAGAGCATTATTTTTACAATAATTGGGATTTTAATACTTTAGGAGCAATCCTCGAAAAACAAACTGGTAAAACTATTTATCAATTATTTTTAAATCAGATTGCAATACCTTTAGGAATGAGAGATTATAAAGGATTGTATAAAAATATTGATGGAGATGCTAACGAAAATGAAGATGTTTCTGAAGTTGATGGCTATTATAAACATCAAAAAAGCAAGTCAAAATATCCTGCATATCATTTTAGAATGTCAAGTCGTGATTTGGCGCTTTTGGGACAGCTTTATTTAAATGATGGTGTTTGGAATGGGCAACAAATAGTATCAAAAGAGTGGATAAAAGTTAGTAAAAAACCCTATTCAATGATTGATGATAAAAAGGGGATTGCTTATGGCATGTTATGGCGATTAAAATTAGCTGAAAATGGAAAAGATATTTTGTCTTTTTATCATACAGGTCTTGAAATGCAAATATTGGCTATTTATCCAGATTCAAAAATGGTAATTGTTCATAGGGTAAATACAGAAAAAAAGTATCAATACAACAAAGACGATTTAGAAAAAACGTTGCAGCTTGTTTTTGATTCTAAGATAAAATAAGGCTGCT
>JANQTK010000281.1:6798-12371 GCA_030731695.1 Polaribacter sp. | reverse complement strand
ATCTTTTCCTTTTTGAAGCAATCCTAAATCAAATGCTTCATAAGCAGATGTTGCTACTTTTGCCATACCAATGGTTAAAAAATGTTCTTGTAACACATTCAGTTGTACATCTCCTTTATGAAATAAATCTTGTGCTCTTAAAGCCATTTCTTTTGATCCACCACCACCAGGAATTACACCAACTCCAAATTCAACCAAGCCCATATACGTTTCTGCAGCTGCTACAACTTTATCAGCATGTAATGATATTTCGCAACCACCACCTAAAGCCATTCCATGAGGAGCAGCAATTGTTGGAATGGATGAATAACGCATGCGCATCATGGTATCTTGAAAATATTTGATAGCCATGTTCAATTCGTCATATTCTTGCTCAGCAGCCATCATAAAAATCATTCCGATATTGGCACCGACTGAAAAATTAGCTGCTTGATTTCCAACGATCAAACCTTGAAAATCTTTTTCTGCTAAATCAATTCCTTTATTGATGGCAGCTAAAACATCACCACCAATGGTATTCATTTTTGAACGGAATTCAATATTCAAAATTCCATCTCCTAAATCTTCAATGACTGCACCTGAATTTTTCCAAACTTCATTCGATTTACGGATATTATCTAAAATGATAAATGAGTCTTGTCCTGGTTTTTTCACCTGTGATTTTGATGGGATATCGTAATAATACGTTGCACCATTTTTTACAGTGTAAAAAGATGTTTCGCCATTTGCCAACATTTCAGTAACCCAAGCTGCAGGTTCTTTGCCTTCAGCTTTCATAATTTCAACACCTTTGGCAACGCCAATAGCATCCCAAATTTGAAAAGGGCCATGTTCCCAACCAAAACCAGCTCTTAAACCGTCATCAATTCTGTATAGTTCGTCAGAAATTTCTGGAATTCTATTTTGAACATAGGCAAACATGGCTGCAAATGATTTTCTGTAAAATTCTCCTGCTTTGTCTTTTCCTCCAACTAATACTTTAAATCTATCAGTGACATTATCAATCGATTTCGTAAGTTCTAAAGTGGCAAATTTTGCTGATTTTTTTGTGCGATATTCCAGCGTATTTAAATCTAATGACAAAATATCTCTATTTCCATTAGCATCTTTGGTCATTTTATAAAACCCTTGTTTGGTTTTGCTTCCCAACCATTTGTTTTCCATCATTTTGTTTACAAAATCAGGAATTACAAATTGGTCTTTCATTTCGTCATTCGGACAATTATCTTTTACGCCATTAGCAGTGTGAACCAACGTATCCAAACCAACCACATCAATCGTTCTAAAAGTTGCTGATTTTGGACGACCAATTACTGGACCTGTTAATTTATCAACTTCTTCAATCGTTAAATCCATTTCTTTTACAACATGAAACAAACTCATGATGCCAAAAATTCCAATTCTATTGCCAATAAAAGCAGGAGTATCTTTCGCTAAAACGGATGTTTTTCCTAAAAATTTATCTCCATACATCATCAAGAAATCTGTTACTTCTTGTTTGCATTTTGGACTCGGAACAACTTCAAACAACTTTAAATATCTTGGTGGATTGAAAAAGTGAGTAACCGCAAAATGTTGCTGAAAATCTTCACTTCGTCCTTCGCTCATAAATTTTATTGGAATTCCAGAAGTATTGGAAGTAATTAACGTTCCTGGAGTTCTAAATTTTTCAATTTTTTCAAAAACACTTTTTTTAATGTCTAAACGCTCAACTACAACTTCTACAATCCAATCAACATTTTTGATTTTGTGTAAATCATCTTCTAAATTTCCAGTTGAAATTCTTTCTGCAAATTTTTGACTGTAAATAGGAGAAGGACTTGATTTTAAAGAAGCCGTTAATGCCTCATTTACCAAACGATTTCTAACTACTTTATCATTGAGTGTGAGTCCTTTTGCTTTTTCGATTTCGGAAAGTTCTCTTGGAATAATATCCAACAATAGCACTTCTACGCCAATGTTTGCAAAGTGACAAGCAATTCCTGAGCCCATAATTCCAGAGCCAATGATTGCTACTTTTTTAATTTTTCGTGTCATTAAAATATTGTTTTTAATTTTATTTTTCTTGCTGTATTGATTCAAAAATCTTTTTTTCTGCAATTAATTTATTGATAGTGGCTGTAACTTTAAAAAAACCATCAAGATCATTTTCAGTTACTTGCGATTTCACAAAATCATTAAATTGGTACACATGACCTTTAGAAATTTCTCTCATTTGTCTTCCATATTCAGTCAATTTTATCATCACACTTCTACCATCTTCAGGATTTTTTTCTCTGTAAATAGCGCCTTTATCTTCCATAGATTTTAAAATTCGTGAAAGACTCGTTGGTTCCATTCCCATCATAGGTCCTAAAGCTGTTGAAGGTGTTCCATCTTCTTTGTGGATGCTTAATAAAACGAAAGCCATAGCCATCGTGCTTCCATGATTTGCAGCTTGCTCATTATACATTTTTGCAACTGCTTGCCATGTGGCTCTTAATTGATGATCTATTGTTCTATTTTTATCCATACAAGCCCAAAGATATAAAAATTTATTATGCACGCATAGTAAATTAAAAAAAAGTTATGCATGCATAGTAAATTTAACATTTTATTTTACTGTAACGAATACTAACTTTCGCTGTCTAATCTCATTAAAATATGTAGTTTTGTACAAAAAGTACTTTTTAAAAAAGGATTTTCTATGAATAATTTACTCGAAATAAACAATGTCATTAAAACGTATGGAGATTTTACGGCATTAAACAACGTTTCTTTACAAATTCCGAAAGGAAGTGTGTTCGGATTACTAGGTCCAAATGGTGCAGGAAAAACATCATTAATCCGAATTATCAATCAAATTACCATGCCAGATTCAGGGACAATTTTGCTAGATGGAGAACCTTTGTCTCCAAAACATATTGCTGATATTGGGTATTTGCCAGAAGAACGTGGTTTGTATAAATCCATGAAAGTTGGTGAACAAGCTTTGTACTTAGCGCAATTGAAAGGATTGTCTAAAGAAGATGCCAAAAAGCGTTTGAAATATTGGTTTGAAAAATTTGATATTTCATCTTGGTGGGACAAAAAAATTGAAGAACTTTCTAAAGGAATGGCGCAAAAAGTTCAGTTTATTGTAACTGTAATGCATCAACCAAAATTATTGATTTTTGATGAGCCTTTTTCTGGTTTTGACCCTATTAATGCGCAGTTAATAGCCAAAGAAATTTTACAATTACGTGATGAAGGTGCTACCATTATTTTTTCAACCCACAGAATGGAATCTGTGGAAGAATTGTGTGATGATATTGCTTTGATACATAAATCCAACAAAATTTTAGATGGAAAATTGATTGATATCAAACGAAAATTTAGAACAAATACTTTTGAAATTGGAATAACAACTAATAACAAAGAACAAATTTTACAGGTAATTGAAGAAAAATTTGAAGTTATTCCTGCAGATTTTAAATTATTTGGTGATGAATTTATTTGCAATGTAAAACTCACTAAAAACCAAACTTCCAATGATTTATTATCGGTTTTATCAAATCATGGAGAAGTAAAGCATTTTGTTGAAAAAATTCCAAGTGCAAACGATATTTTTATTGAAGCAGTAAGCAAAAACAACTAATTATGAGCAAGTTAAAACTAATAATACAAAGAGAATTTATTGCGAAAGTGCGTAATAAATCATTTATTGTGATGACATTTTTAAGCCCATTAATCACTATTGCAATGGGAGCTTTGGTTTATTTTTTGATGAAAAAAAATGACGAAAAAGTAAAAAAAATCGTGTATGTTGATGAATCAAGATTGTTTTCCAAAGATGATTTTACGGATTCTAAAACAGTTCAATATGTTGATTTTTCGTCAATGGGAATTGAGGAAACTAAAAAAAGAGTTGAAGCAGGGGATTATTATGGTGCTTTATTTATTCCGAAAATTGATAGTTTAGAAATCTTGGCAACATCCATTGAATTTTATTCCAAAGAATCTCCAGGATTGTCAATCATGAATTCGTTGGAATCAAAAATAGAAACCAAATTACGAAATAACAAACTTACAAATTTGGGGATTGATTTGGATAAAATTGCTTCATCAAAAATTAAAACCGACATCAAAATGTTTAATTTTTCAGGAGAAGAATCCTCAAAATTAATCAATGGATTAAAAATTGGAGTAGGAGCTATTTCAGGTTATTTATTGATGATGTTCGTCATTATTTACGGAAGTTCTGTAATGAGAAGTGTCATTGAAGAAAAAACAAGCAGAATTATCGAAATCATAGTTTCATCAGTAAAACCTTTTCAATTAATGTTGGGAAAAATTATCGGAAATGCATCAGCAGGTTTATTGCAATTTTTGATTTGGGGGATTCTTATTTTTATTTTAGGAACTATTGCATCCTCTGTTTTTGGTGTAAACATGTCAGAAATGCAAACTTCAGGATTGTCTGCTGAGCAAATTGAAACTGCAAAACAAGTAGCAGGTGCAGATAAAATGCAATTGATTGTTCAAGAAATTATGCGTTTACCATTGTTAAAAATGTTTTTACTTTTTATATTTTATTTCTTAGGAGGCTATATGCTATACAGCTCACTTTTTGCAGCTGTAGGAGCAGCAGTTGATAATGAAACAGACACGCAACAATTCATGTTACCTATAATGTTGCCATTAATTTTGGGAGTGTACGTTGGGTTTGCGACTGTAATCAACGATCCTCATGGACCTATTTCTGTTGCGTTTTCATACATTCCATTGACAAGTCCAATTGTCATGTTAATGCGAGTGCCATTTGGAGTTACATGGGTAGAATTGGCAATTTCTATGACATTATTAGTTATTACCTTTGTAGGTATGGTTTGGTTGGCTGCCAAAATCTATAGAGTCGGAATTTTAATGTATGGGAAAAAACCAACCTATAAGGATTTATACAAATGGTTAAAATACAAAGGATAAGTAATTAACATATTGATTAACTATATTTTACACAAAATAAAAAAGTAAAACATGTCCAAAATATTGATTATTGAAGATGAAGCTGCAATTCGTAGAGTTTTGAAAAAAATCATTTCAGAAGAAAATGAAACATATATTGTTGATGAAGCAGAGGATGGATTGGAAGGATTAGAAATGATTAAAAATAATGATTTCGATTTAATTTTGTGCGATATCAAAATGCCAAAAATGGATGGTGTTGAGGTGCTTGTAAAAGCAAAAACCTTAAAACCTGAAGTACCTATTGTCATGATTTCTGGACATGGAGATTTGGATACAGCTGTAAATACCATGCGTTTAGGAGCTTTTGATTACATCTCAAAACCACCTGATCTAAATAGATTGTTGAATACCGTCAGAAATGCTTTGGAACAAAAAGTATTGGTGGTTGAAAATAAACTGCTAAAGAAAAAAATCAGCAAAAATTATGAAATGATTGGCGAAAGTGACGCCATCAATCATATTAAAGACATCATTGAAAAAGTAGCCAATACAGAAGCAAGAGTTTTAATAACAGGTCCAAATGGAACAGGAAAAGAGTTGGTTGCTCATTGGTTACACGAAAAATCAAGCAGAGCTCAAGCGCCTTT
>JANQTK010000281.1:3710-6698 GCA_030731695.1 Polaribacter sp. | reverse complement strand
ACCAATAAAGATTTGCAAAAAGAGATTGCTGAAGGAAATTTCAGAGAAGATTTATATCACAGATTGGCTGTAATTTTAATCAAAGTTCCTGCCTTGAATGATCGTAGAGAAGATATTCCTTTGTTGGTTAATTTTTTTGCTGATAAAATTTCGGAAGAACAAGGCACTGTTAAAAAACAGTTTTCAAAAGACGCCATTCAATTATTAAAAGAATATAATTGGACAGGAAATATTCGCGAATTGCGAAATGTTGTTGAACGTTTGATAATTTTAGGAGAAAAAGAAGTTTCTGCTAATGATGTTCAACTATTTGCCCAGAAATAACAAATCGTGAATTTTTGTAATATGAATTTAGATAAATACAAAGTTTTTGAAGCTTTTCAATTGAAAGATTTACCTACAAAAGAGAAGGTAAAAAACGCTAAAAAAGATATTGAAAAAATCAGAAAAAAACTAAGTGAGCTGCAAGATGCTATGTATGCTGAAGGAAAATTTGCGGTTTTAATTTGTATTCAAGGAATGGATACTTCTGGCAAAGATAGTTTAATTCGTGAAGTTTTTAAAGATGTCAATGCACGTGGAGTTGTGGTTCATAGTTTTAAAGTTCCTACAGAATTGGAGTTAAAACACGATTTTTTATGGCGCCATTACATTGCCTTACCTGCAAAAGGGAAAATGGGAATTTTCAATCGGTCTCATTATGAAAATGTGCTAGTTACAAGAGTAAATCCTTCGTATATTTTAAGTGAAAATATTCCATCAATCAAAAGTGTTGATGATGTTACAGATGCTTTTTTTCATGATAGAATGAACAGAATCAATGATTTTGAATATCATTTGGCAAAAAATGGAACCATCATTTTAAAGTTCTTTTTAAACATTTCTAAAGAAGAACAAAAAGAGCGATTGTTAAGAAGATTAGAGTTGCCTCATAAAAATTGGAAATTCTCAAAAGGCGATTTGAAAGAGCGAAAATTGTGGGATAAATACCAATTTTGTTATCAAGATTTATTGCAAAAAACATCTAAAGAAAATGCTCCTTGGTTTGTAATTCCTGCTGATGATAAAGAGTCTGCACGAATTATTCTAGCCAAAATTTTGCTAAAAGAATTAGAAAAATACAATTTTACTGAACCAAAATTACCACCAGAAATTCACGCTCAAATTGATGATTTCAAGGCTGAATTAAATAATGAATAACAAATTCAATATTTTGAATTCAATATTCAAAATTGAAAACTGAACCACAAACATTGAATCTAAAATTTTAAATTTTGAACTTAAACCTTACAAAACCAATTATATTTTTCGATTTAGAAACTACTGGCGTTAACATTGCTACTGACAGAATTGTAGAAATTTCTATTCTAAAAGTTTTTCCAAACGGAAACAAAGAAAGCAAAACGTGGTTGGTAAATCCTGAAATTGAAATTCCTGCAGAAGCCTCAGCAATTCACGGAATTACCAACGAAAAAGTGGTTACTGAACCTACTTTTAAAGAATTGGCTGTAACTGTAAATGACATGATTTATGATTGTGATTTGGCGGGTTTCAACTCCAATCGTTTTGACATTCCGCTATTAGCAGAAGAATTAATGCGTGCAGGAATTGATTTTGATATGAAAAACAGAAAAGCCATTGATGTGCAAGTTATTTTTCACAAAAAAGAACAACGAACTTTGAGTGCAGGATATCAATTTTATTGTGGTAAAGATTTAGAAGGCGCTCATGGAGCTGAAGCTGATACCAATGCAACCTACGAAATTTTATTGGCGCAATTAGATAAATATTCAGATATTGAAAACACAGTTGATGCTTTGAGTGAGTTTTCATCACATGGTGAAAGAGCCGATTTTGCTGGTTTTGTTTTATACAATGATGATAAAAAAGAAATTTTTTCTTTCGGAAAATACAAAGGAAGAACTGTAGAAGAAGTCTTGATAGAAAACCCAGGATATCATGCTTGGATGCAAAATGCGGATTTCCCTTTATATACGAAAAAAGTGCTTAGAGAAATCAAAGAGCGAATGTCATCACCCAAAAACGGAATGACAGATGAGGAAAAGTTGAAAGCTTTGCAACAAAAATTTAATTTGAGATAACGTAAAAAATACATCAAATGTTCACCGAATATAAAAATTTACCTAATAATTCTCGTGTTTGGATTTATCAATCAAATAGAGAATTTACACAAAAAGAAGTCGAATTTATCACCGAAAAAGCAACTGTTTTTATAAATAATTGGACACGTCATGGAGATGATTTAAATGGCTCATTTACCATAAAATACCATCAGTTTTTAGTATTGGCTGTAGATGAAAACTTCAACAATGTTTCTGGTTGTTCTATTGATGCTTCTGTGCGTTTTGTGCAGCAATTAGAGCAAGCGTTGCAATTGGATTTGATGGATAAAATGAACGTAACTTTTAAAGATGGAGACAATATCAATTTGATAAAATTACCACAATTTCAAGAGTTTGTAAAATCAAAAAAAATCAATGAAGAAACCATTGTTTTCAATAATTTAGTTACCACCAAACAAGATTTTGAAAACAACTGGGAAGTTCCAGCAAAACAAAGTTGGCATAAACGATTTTTGGTATAAAAATTGCCCTATTTTTCAGACCATAAACTACATCATCCTACAAATTCTTTGAATACTATTTATCCAATGAAAAACTTACTTACGTTTATTTTTCTGTTTTTTTCTTTTATTAGTTTTCAGGCTCAAACTGTTGATCCTTTAAAAACAAACGATTTTCAAGCACAAGAAATCTGGGTAGATAGCATCTTGAAAAATATGACTATTGATGAAAAAATTGGTCAATTATTTATGATGCAAGCCTATTCAAATTCTGATAAAAAACACGAGGATTTTATCTCTGAATTGATTACCAAATACCATATTGGAAATTTGATTTTTATGCAAGGAACTCCAGAAAAACAGGCAGTTTTGACTAATAAATACCAATCTATTTCCAAATTGCC
>JANQTK010000281.1:0-3610 GCA_030731695.1 Polaribacter sp. | reverse complement strand
CAATTTCTTTTGATAAAAATCGATTGGACTCTGTAGAAATATATCCCTACAAACAATTATTTGATATTGGAATTGGAAGTGTAATGACAGCACATTTGAGCGTTCCTAGTTTAGAATCGGATGCAAAATTACCAACTTCACTATCCAAAAATGTGATTACGAATTTGCTCAAACAAGAATTGGGTTTCAACGGATTGATCATCACTGATGGTTTGAATATGAAAGGCGCATCCAATTATGCCACTTCTGCTGAAATCAATTTGGCAGCAATTATGGCTGGAAATGATTTGTTATTGATTCCAAATGATGTTCCTGGAACTGTAAATATTATCAAAAAAGCCTTGATGCTAAAAACCTTGACTGAAGAGCGCATCAATTTTTCTGTCAAAAAAATATTGAAAGCTAAATATTGGTTGGGTTTACAAAACTTTAAACCTATAGATTTGGTGAATCTTACTGAAGATTTAAATACAATTCAAGATGAATTGTTACACAGAAAATTGGTCGAAAATTCTTTAACGCTGATTAAAAATCACCAAAATCAATTGCCATTTACGGAGTTGCAAACAAAGAAATTTGCCTACGTAAAATTGGGTGATGACACTGGAACTGATTTTTTACAAATGCTGAAAAATTACACCAAAGTTGAAGAAATTACCGACCAAAATTTAGACGGTTTGATCAGCAAATTAAAACCGTATTCTCATGTGATTATTGGTTTTCATAAATCCAATGCAAATCCTTGGAAAACTTTCAAATTCACTGACAAAGAGTTGGTTTGGTTGCAAGAAATAGCCCGTTTAAAAAACGTAATTTTAGATGTGTTTACAAGCCCTTATAGTTTATTGCAAATCAAGTCTTTTGCGAATATTGAATCGATTGTAGTTTCGTATCAAAACAGTAAAATTTCTCAAGAAATCTCAGCACAATTGTTATTTGGTGTTTTTCAAGCAAAGGGAAAATTACCAGTTTCTATTGGTGATAATTTCAAAGAAGGAACAGGTTTTACAACGGCAAATTTAAACAGATTGGGATACTCAATTCCGGAAGAAGTAAACATGTCATCCCAAAAATTAGCGGTAATTGATGCATTTGCAGATACCATTTTAAAAGAAAAAATGGCTCCAGGATTTCAAGTATTGGTTGCCAGAAAAGGAAAAGTGATTTTTCATAAAAGCTATGGATATCACACAGATGAAAAAACAACACCTGTAAAAAATTCAGATGTATATGATTTGGCTTCTTTGACCAAAATTTTGGCTTCACTACCCATGATTATGAAAGCAGAACAGGAGCAAAAAATTCCCATCAATGCTAAATTATTTGAAATTTTACCGAGTTTCAAAAATTCCAATAAAGCCAATATTTCTGTAAAAGAATTGTTGTCTCATTATGGAAGATTACCAGCTTGGATTCCATTTTATAAAGAAACACAAGTCAAAAATACCAAAGCAAATTCACCCAAATTTTACAGTGCCACAAAAAGTGATTCTTATCCTTTAGAGGTTGCAGAAAATTTATACATCACAAAATCTTACACAGATAGTATTTATAAGTTCATCAAAAAATCAAATTTGATTGAAAATCAAGAATATTTGTATAGTGATTTAGGTTATTATTTGTTCAAAGAAGCCTTAGAAAACAACTATAAAAAACCATTAAATACATTGGTTGATGAAGCTTTTTACCAATCTTTAGGTGCTGATAGAATGACCTATTTACCGTTAGAAAAGTTCGATAAATCGCAAATCGTTCCCACAGAAAAAGACGATTATTATCGCAATCAATTGGTACATGGTTATGTACATGATATGGGTGCAGCCATGTTGGGTGGAGTTGGTGGTCATGCAGGTTTGTTTTCAAACGCAAATGACGTTGCAAAAATGATGCAAATGTACTTGCAAAAAGGCTATTATGGTGGCAAACAATTGCTAAATCCAGAAACTGTTGACAAGTTCAACAAACGGTATTTTGCTAATAAAAAAGTGCGTAGAGGTTTGGGTTTTGACAAACCAGAGTTAACTAAAAATGCTGCTGCAACTTGTGGTTGTACTTCTGATGAGAGTTTTGGACACTCTGGTTTTACAGGCACATTTACGTGGGCAGATCCAAAATCTGAAATTGTGTATGTCTTTTTATCCAATAGAGTGTATCCAAATATGAACAATACGAAGTTGGTAAAATCGAGTGTAAGAACCAAAATTCAGCAAGCTATTCAAGATGCAATTATTGATTAGGAGCTAATCCTGCTTTTCACTACAAGTCCTCGTTCAAAACATCATTTTTATAAGGTTTTTTAGGAGCTTCCTCTGGTCGCTCTAAAAAACCAACAAAAATTTGATGTTTTAAACTCCGGGCTTTTCGTTGCAATCAGGGCTAAGATTCCTTGCCAACTTTCAGTTTTTTATCAATCTTCAGTATTTGTTGGCGCAGTTTTCGTGTAGAAAAAAATCATAAAAATCGACATCAAAAAATAAAACAATCCTGTTTTAAAATTTAAAAGCATGCCAATAATCAATGCTTGAAAACTATAAAAAAACAGACAGCTAAGCACGTTTATTGAAAATTTCATAGTATCTACAAATTCAATCTCTTTGATATTTTTTGAAAATCTTTTCCAAATCAAATACGGAAAAACACTATTGATAAGAATCAAATAAAACAAAGGTTTTACAAAATTCACTGCCTTATTTTTCATTTCTGGAATGGAATTTTCCGAAATCATTTTGTTTACCAATTCTACGTTTGTAAAATCTACATTTGCGGCATTCAATTTTGTTAAAGTAGTTTCATAATTCGCATCATCAGGAATATGAACCGTTAATTTTTTCAATTGAGAACTCACTTTTTCTTTTAAAATAAGAATCGCTTTTGCAGGAATAGTTGATTCATAAATTGCTTTCGCATCAATCACTTCTCCAAATTGAACACACACTTTACTTGGATACACTGACGAATTTTGATAGGTAATTCCGACAGGAATTACTGAAATTTCCAACTCAGGAAATCGTTCTAAAGCCCCAAAAACAATGCGTGTAAATCCTTTGCTTAAAGGCTGAATCGTTCGTTTTCTTGAATGTCCTCCTTGTGGAAAAATAATCAAAGTTTGTTTTTTTTGAAGAATTTTAAAGCATTTTTCAAACACTTCATCATTGTTGGATAATTGTTTAATGCCATCTCGAATTCTGAAAATCGGCATCAAATTCAAACTTGCTAAAAATTTACGAATCAATGGTTTTTTAAATACATCAGCTCTTACCAAAAAATGATTTTCTCTTGGATTAAAAGTCGTTACAAACAAAGGATCCATCAATGCATTTGGATGATTCACTGCAAACAGTACAGCGCCTTTTTTAGGGATATTTTTGCTGCCTTTTATGATGATTTTTTGCGCATACAAATGCAAACCGATTTTTAAAAACAGCTTCACACTTTGGTACCAAATTTTTTTAATCATCCTATTTTTTTTTAGCCACTGATATCACGAATTTTAATTTGTTTCATTTTCAACGTACTTAAAAACCATTTTAAATTATTTTTCAATTCAACATTAAATCAAATTTTTTATCATACCCAATATAAATTTTAAAAATCAATTTTTAAATTAGTG
>JANQTK010000280.1 GCA_030731695.1 Polaribacter sp. | reverse complement strand
ATTTTTTCAATGAATGAAATACTTTTCAAAGCTACTGCTAATTGATTTCTTTCTGATAAAATCATTTCAATTTCTTGGGCTACTCCTTCCCTATCTTGCAAACGTTCTAACGCCTTTTGTTGCGTCAATTCGTTGATATTGTAGGGTGGCTTGATGTTGTTTAAAATTCGAATAATTTCTTCAGAAGCATAACAAATTCCCAAACGAATTCCTGCCATTCCATAAGCTTTTGAAAGCGTTTGTGTGATGACCAAATTCGGATATTCAGTTAGTTTTTTCAACCAACTTTCTTGCTTTGAAAAATCAATATATGCCTCATCAATCACGACCAAACCTTGAAAATTCTTCAATAAAGTTTCAATTGCTTCTTCAGAAAAACTATTTCCTGAAGGATTGTTGGGCGAGCATAAAAAAAGGATTTTAGAATTGGCATCTACAGCTGCTAAAATCTGTGGAATTTGTGGCTGAAAATCAGCTGACAATAACACTCTTCTATCTTCAATGGCATTGAGTGATGCCAAAACAGCATACATACCATACGTTGGTGGCAAACTAATGATATTGTCTTTGTTTGGCTCGCAAAAAGCTCGGAATAACAAGTCTAATACTTCATCACTTCCATTACCCAACAAAATGTTTTTTTCATTGACGTTTTTGATATTCGCCAAGGCTTTTTTCACAGTCAATTGCTGAGGATCAGGATAACGATTCACGCCATTTTCGAACGGATTTTCATTGGCATCCAAAAAAATCATGTCGTTGATAGCAACATCTTTGTATTCATCTCTGGCAGATGAATACGGTTTTAAATATTTTATATTTTCTCGAATGAGACTATTTAGGTTGAAATTATTTTTCATTTTGATAAACTTCTCGATACAATTTTTCGTTCCTCAAAATCACTCGGAGTGACATTTAGTTATTATTTAAGTCTTTTAAACGCAATGTAACTGCATTTTTGTGCGCTTGCAACCCTTCTGTTTCTGCCATTATTTCAATATATTTTCCAATACTTTGAATGCCTACTTTGGTGATTTCTTGAAACGTAATGCTCTTTAAAAAACTATCCAAATTCACACCTGAATACGCTTTACTAAATCCGTTGGTTGGCAACGTATGATTCGTGCCAGAAGCATAATCGCCTGCACTTTCGGGAGTGTAATTTCCAATAAAAACTGAGCCTGCATTGGCAATATTGTCAACATAAAAAGCACTGTTTTTTGTTGCTACAATAAAATGCTCAGGACCGTATTCATTGATCAAATCTAAGGCAATTGCATCAGTTTCAACAAAAATAGCTACAGAGTTTGCAATCGCTTTTTCAGCAATTTCTTTTCTTGGTAATTGTGTTACTTGTTTCGAAATTTCTTCAGAGACTTCTTCAATCAATACTTTAGATGTAGAGACCAAAACTACTTGACTATCAATACCATGCTCTGCTTGACTTAATAAATCAGCGGCAATGTAAGATGCTATTGCAGATTCGTCTGCAACTACTAATAATTCGCTAGGTCCTGCAGGCATATCAATAGCAACACTATATTTGGTAGCCAATTGTTTGGCAACTGTTACAAACTGATTTCCTGGCCCGAATATTTTATAAACCTGTGGAATGTCTTTTGTGCCAAAAGTCATACCTGCAATGGCTTGAATACCTCCTACTTTTATAATTTTTGTTACACCACATAAATTGGCAGCATATAAAATAGCTGGATGAATTTTACCCTCTTTATTCGGTGGAGAACACAATACAATTTCTTGACAACCTGCAATTTGCGCAGGAATTGCCAACATTAAAACCGTTGAAAATAAAGGTGCTGTTCCTCCAGGAATGTACAAACCAACTTTTTGAATCGGTCTTTTTTCTTGCCAACAAAACACGCCTCTATAGGTTTCTACAGAAACTTTTTCGGTTTTTTGCGATTTGTGAAAAAGCAAGATGTTTCTATGAGCAACTCCAATGGCTTCCTTTAATTCGGGAGAAATAGCTTGAATAGCTTCATCTATTTCAGTGGTGGTTACTAATTTTTCTTTGAGTTGAACTCCATCAAACAACGAGGTGTATTTATCTACAGCTGAATCCCCATTTTTTTGAACATCGTCAAAAATTTGCAACACTGTTTTTTCAATATCATCCACTGTTTTGGTGGGTCTTTCTAAGATTGTTTTCCAAGCTGTTTTTGCTGGATTTAGAATTGTTTTCATGATTAACTTGTTAATCAACCCTGAATTCATTTCAGGGTCTAATATTCTTTTTGTTTTAAAATTAACCGAACTTATTATGTTTTAGGACTAGTTCAACTATTTTGATGCTGAAACGAGTTCAGCATGGTTTTATAGATTTTTTTTAAAAAATCTATAAAACCATTTTTTCAATTGGACACACTAAAATACCTTCTGCACCTTTACTTTTTAGTTCGTCAATAATTTCCCAAAACTGATTTTTACTAATCACGGTGTGCACTGAACTCCACCCTTTTTCTGCTAAAGGCAACACAGTAGGACTTCTCATCCCTGGCAAAACTTTTATAATTTCGTCTAATTTATCATTAGGTGCATTTAATAAGATGTATTTTGAATTTCTTCCTTTTAAAACAGACTGAATTCGGAACTGTATTTTTGCTAAAATCGCTTTGCGTTCATCATCCATTTTTGGTGAAACTGCTAAAACAGCTTCTGATTTTAGCAACACTTCAATTTCTTTCAATCCGTTTTTGAAAAGCGTACTTCCACTTGAAACGATATCACAAATACCATCTGCCAAACCAATATTTGGGGCAATTTCAACGGAACCATTAATAATGTGCAATTTTGCTGTGATACCTTGCGCATCTAAGAAACGTTTTACAGTTTCAGGATACGAAGTGGCAATTTCTTTTCCAGCTAAATCTTTCAATGAACTTGCATCCGACTCTTTTGGAACAGCAATAGAAACTTTGCATTTCGAGAATCCCAAACGCTCTACAAAAGGTAAATCAACTCCTTTTTCAATCAAAATGTTTTCGCCAATAATGGCTGCATCTACTACTCCATCTCGCAAATATTGCGGAATATCGCCATTTCGTAGGTAAAAAACTTCTACAGGAAAATCTCTTGCAGCGGCTTTAAGTTGGTCTTTTCCGTTATCAATAGAAATCCCAATGTCTTTTAGGAGTTCCATGGATTCTTCATGTAATCTTCCTGCTTTTTGAATGGCTATTCGTAAGTTACTCATTTGTTTTTTTGTTTTGTATTTGAGCAAATTGGATTCAACTAAAAACCCGTTTGATTTGCTCAAACGGGTTTATAAATATCTTGAATTTATTCAATACATTTTTAAATCGCTTGAAAGCAATTGTAAAAATGATGATGATGTTTTTGAATAAATGTCATGTCTTTTTTAATGATGTGCAAATATCGAAATTTTATTTCTAAATCACCAAAGGAAATTAAAAAAAATAATTGATTCCATATTAATACATGTTGTTTTAGTAAAAAAGATCATATATAATAACAAAAACCTTCTTAGCATAGCATTGAAATATGTTTTTTAAAATTAATATACCAACCAATAAATTACGGTTTTAAAATGCCTTTAAAGAACTTTTGTTATTGTAAATTACTTTATTGATAACAGTTTTAGTATTTTTAACATCTAAAACAAACTTCTTTATGGTTAAAAATCTCAAAAAGCATCTCTATTTATTATTGCTTTTAAGTAGCATATCATTATGTAGTCAAATTGATAGTTTGTCTCAAAAAAATGATTCAATCAATATCATTGCATTACAAGAATACAATGTAAAACTTGCAAAAGTTGAGCAACAACGTATTGCTGATTCTATTAAAAAAACGGAATTAGAATCACAGTTATCTAAATTAAAAACTACGGATAATCTTCAAAAAGAAGAATTGCTAAAACAGCTAAAATCAATAAAAGAGAACGAACAAAAAAGAATTGACAGTAAAAAAAATCAAATAGACTCTTTACGAAAAACAGCCAAAGGCTATCCAGTAATTGGCGTTTTAAAAGATACTCTTTTCATAGTATATTCTAAAATTGGTGCATCAACTCCTAAAGAAAGAGCTCTCAACATTAGCCGTAAAATTGAAAATTTATATGAGGATGATTTCCTAAAAGTCGATTCCATTTTAGTAATAAAATCAGAAAACAATTTTGATATTGTATACAAAGAAATTATTTTGATGAGCGTTTCTGAAAATGATGCGATTTGGTATGGAAAATCTATGAATGAATTGGCTAATTCTTTTAAAGAAACTATTAAGGAAGCCATTGTAAAAGCGAAAGACGAAAATAGTTTGTTAAAACTTTTGGGGCGAATTGGACTCGTATTTTTAGTGATTTTTATAGCTTGGATCATTCTTAAATTGATTGAAAAAGGAAACACAAAACTGTTGCTATTTATTGAAACCAATAAAGACAAATGGCTTAAAAATTTATTGTATAAAGACTATGTTTTCTTAACAGCTGAGCAAGAAATACAAGTAATTTACTTTATTCTAAAAATAGTTCGTTGGTTTGTGTATGCCTTATTGCTATACATTACACTACCTATTATATTCAGTATTTTTCCTTTTTCCCGTGATTGGGCTGATGCGCTTTTTCAACTAGTTTGGTCGCCTTTAAAAGGTGTTTTTATTTCTGTTTTTAAATACTTACCTAACCTATTTACGATTCTAGTTATTTATTTTGTAATGAAGTATGTAATGCGTTTTGTAAAATATATTTTTCAAGAAATAGAAGCCGAAAAACTTCAAATTTCAGGCTTTCATGCTGATTGGGCAATGCCAACTCATAGCATTGTTAAATTTTTGTTGTATGCTTTTATGTTTGTATTGATTTTTCCTTATTTACCGGGATCAGATTCTAATATATTTAAAGGGGTTTCTGTTTTTATTGGAGTCTTATTTTCATTGGGTTCATCATCAGCAATTGCCAATATGATTGCTGGTTTGGTAATTACCTATATGCGTCCTTTTAAAATTGGAGATCGTATAAAAATTGGAGACATTTCTGGAGATGTTATCGAAAAAACATTATTAGTAACCAGAGTTAAAACGATTAAAAATGAAATAATTACCATTCCTAATTCAGCGATTTTAAATGGCAATACCACCAATTATACCAATGGCGCAAAAGAAACCGGATTGATAATTTATTCAACAGTAACTATCGGTTATGATGTTCCTTGGAAAAAAATGCATGAAGTATTGATTGATGCAGCTCTAAGAACAGAAATGATTTTAAAAGAACCAAAACCATTTGTTTTACAAACAAGTTTAGATGATTTTTATGTATCGTATCAAATAAATGCATATACAAAAGAAGCTAGTAAACAAGCACTTGTGTACTCTAATTTACATCAAAATATTCAAGATGTTTGTAACGAACGTGGTGTTGAAATCCTTTCTCCTCATTACAGAGCTGCAAGAGATGGAAATATGACTACGATTCCTGCTGATTAATTACCAAAAGATTATTCAGCACCAAGTTTTAATGTAAAAGTTGATGATAAAAAGAGTTCATCATAATTATTTTTTAAAAGTTGAAAAATTCAATTTTACTAAATAGTTATCACAAATTTAATATCAAAATTAAAAAAACATTAAAAGAACTTTACATATTCAAGGCTAAAAACTATGTAAGTTATACTACTAATTGTATAAAAATAAGACGAATAGGTTTTCTTAAATTACATCAATATATAATTGATATATTTTAAAAAATTAGTACTCACTTTTAAATTATATAGTATGAAAAATGTAACAACACTTTTAGCAGCATTTATTTTTTTTACAATAACAAGTTGTAAACAAAATTCAGATGTAAAATCAATAATGCAAGATCCTGAAATGAGAAGTCAAATAATGCAAAACATCATTGATGACGATAAAATATTGTCTGAATTTATGGATAAAATGCAAAACAATCAACCAGGAATGCAAATGATGCAAGGAAATAGAAAAATGAGAAATATGATGATGTATGGAAATGGCATGCAAATGATGAGAAATGACATGATGAAGGACTCAACTTTAACCAAAGAAATGATGCAAACCATGATGAAAGATGGAAAAATGATGCATCAAATGATGCAAATGATGCATAAAGAAGGTATGATGGGAGATGAGTGTTTGAAAACATGTACGAAAATGACGAATGATAAAGGAATTATTATAAACGATACAAAAAATTAATTCAAGACATAATGATGTACTTATGGATTTTTCCGCTTTTAATTATCATATGGGTGATTATCTGGTTTGTAAAAAAAGAAAAATAGTTTCATCTAAATTCATAAAATGAAACACACTTATCATATTCAAGGAATGACCTGCAATGGATGTAGAAATCATGTTGAAGAAATACTATCAAAAGTTGCAGGTGTTTTAGAAGTAAACGTTTATTTAGAAAAAGCTGAAGCTACTATTGAAATGGAAAAACACATTTCAATTGATACGTTTAAAGACGCATTAAAAAAAGATGGTGGCAATTATAGTATCCATAACCTAGGAGAAAATCATACTATTAAAAAAAAAGTAACACCAAAAATTAATGGGACAGGAAGTTTTTACTGTCCTTTGCATTGTGAAGGTGATAAAACGTATGATAAACAAGGTGATTGTCCTGTGTGTGGAATGGATTTAGTAGCTGAACAAAGTTCAAAAATTCAATCTAAACAGCAATGGACTTGTCCCATGCACCCAGAAATTATAGAAGATGAACCTGGTTCGTGTATTAAATGATAAAAAAAAATACAGTTTAGTTCTTAATTTACTAAAAAGGAACTTGATACTTACTTTATTATAAAAAATAATTTCAAACAACAAAAAAGGAGCTGAAAATCAGCTCCTTTTGTATAAATTAATAACTTATATTATTGTTCTTCTTTTTTATCTTCTTTGGTCGTTTTATTCCAAATTTTTATTTCATCATTTTCGCTAATCCCTTTTAAAATCTGAACATTTACACCATCAGAAGTCCCTAATTTTAAAGTTCTTTTTTCAAAACTACCATCGGCTTTTTTTACTTCTACATAAGGCTCTTCTGTTTTAGAGTCAAATCTTAACAAGGCTTCTTTAATTGCTAGTACGTTTTCTTTTTTCTCCAAAACAATGTCAGCATTCGCACTATACCCAGCTCTTATAAAATAACCTTCATCCAATGAAACATCAGCCTTAATTTTAAATTGCACTGCTCCTGCTTCTTCAGTACCTTTTGGAGCAATAAAATTTAGTTTTGCTGGAAATTTCATCCCTTCTATTGCACCAATAGAAACTTCAATTTTTGATCCATTTATCAATTTGCCAACTTCTGATTCATCTACTTTTCCTTCGAAAATCATTTTGTTCATATCAGCAATGGAAGCAATTGTAGTTCCTGCATTAAAATTATTAGATTGAATCACTTGATCTCCTTCTTTTACAGGAATTTCTAAAATAGTTCCTGACATTTGCGCATAAATATTCGTATTTGCTGCTCCTCCTGAACCTGATGAACCACTTTTAATGATTTGATAATCGTTTTGTGCATTCTTTAAATCTTGCAAAGTCTGGTTGTAATTCAACTCAATATTTTCAAATTCTTGTTTTGAAATTACGCCTCTTTCAAACAAATTTTTGTTTCTGTCAAGCGCTATTTTTGCGTTGTCTAAAATCAATTTGATATTGTCAACACGACCTTTTGCACTGATTAACGACTGCTCATTTGGCACAACTCTTACAGTTGCTATTAAATCGCCTTTCACCACTTTTGCACCTTCTAGTAAAAATATTTTATCAATAATACCTGTAATTTGAGGCTTGATTTCAATTTCTTCTAAAGGAGTTACTTTTCCTGTAGCTACTGTTTTCTTTAAAATAGTAGTTTTAAAAGGTTTCTCGGTTTCATATTGAATAATACTTTTACTATTCTTTTTCCCGAACCAAACTAATGCGGCAATAAAAAATACCCCAATAATTATTAAAATGATTTTTGCTTTTTTACTCATGATTTGTTGATTGATTTATTCTTCTCTTAATGCTTCTATTGGTTTTACTATGGTTGCCATGTGTGCAGGAATCAGTCCAATTAAGGTTCCTAATACTACTAATGTGGCAAATGCGATGATGATGATTGGAATGTTTACTGTTGGATTTACCAATGCTGCATCAGGACCTTGCCCAAAGGCAGCATCAATGGCAAAAAGCACTGCACCTCCAAAAATAATACCTAACATTCCTGCTATGGTGGTTAAAAAAACCGATTCTAATATAATTTGTTGACGAATACTTCTTGGTGTAGCACCAATTGCTCTTCTAATTCCAATTTCTTTGGTACGTTCTTTTACTGTAATCAATAATATGTTTCCAATTGCAAATACTCCAGCTATTAGTGTGGCAATCCCCACAAACCAAGTTAAGAATTGCATTCCTGTTAAAAAGCCTGTTAATTTAGAAATTTGCGTTCCTAAGTTGAAAGAACCAAAAGCTCTTTTATCTTCAGGATGCACATTGTGCAAGTTTTTCAATGTAAGAATTACATCTTTTTCCATTTGCTCAATATTGATGCCTTCTTCAGCAGTAATTACCATCCAATCAATATTATTTCCTGTATTATATACTCTTTTAAAAGTTGAAAAAGGAATGTAAGCTGAATCTCCATCTAAATTAATCGTATTGGAAGGTTCGTAAACACCAACCACTTTATAATTGATACTATTTATTTTAATATAAGCTCCAATTGGATAGGTTCCTTTATCAAATAATTGAATGTACATATCTTCTGAAATGACAGTTACTTTTGCTGTTGTCAGCATGTCATTTTCATTGATAAATCGACCGTAAATCAACTTTTTCTTTTGAATTTGATCCAAAACAGGATAATCTCCACAAACTTGAAAATTTCCAGATTTAAAATCGTGTGTGATTAAATTGTTGGTTTGATTTCTTGGGGCTAACAATTTAATTTCACCTTCAAATTCTCTTTTTAACACTTCAATATCTGCTTCTTTTAATCGAAAACTTCTTCCTTCTTGAAACCCTTTAAACGGAGTATCAGTAGATTGTGTCCAAACAAAAACACTGTTTGTTGCAAAATCTCCAAATAATTTTTTAAAACCATTTTCCATGCCACGTGCAGCACCTAATAAAACGACCAATAAAAATATTCCCCACAAAACACCAATAATGGTAATGCCAGTTCGCACTTTATTTTTACGAATACTTCCGTAAATCTCTTGCCAAGAATCTGAATCGAATATAAATTTCATATTTTTAGTCTGCTCTTAAAGCTTCAATTGGTTTGATATTTGCGGCTCTTTTTGCAGGAATATATCCAGCAATTAACCCTGATATGATTAAGACTAAAGTAGCTCCTACAACTATTTCTGTACTTACACTTGGGTCTTTGATAAAATAATCTTCTTCCAAACTATCACCAATTAAGCTTAATAAATAAGTACCTAAAGACAATCCTAAATATCCAGCAATGGTAGTTATAAAAACAGATTCTTGAACAACCATCCAAACAATTGACAAAGGTTGTGCACCCAATGCTTTTCTGATTCCGAATTCTTTTGTTCGCTCTTTGATTACAAAAATCATGATATTACTAATTCCGATAATACCTGCAATCAATGTTCCTGAACCCACTAATATTACAATGGCATATAAAATTGCCATAAAACTTCCTACGTTTTTATTGGCTTCAGCCATGTTTCTTACAGAAAGTGCACTTTGATCATCAGGATGGATATTTAACTTTGAACGCAAATCTCTTTCCAATTGATTTCCAAAAGAAATAGCTTGATCTAAATTCAAATCTGGATTGTATCCTAAATTAATTTGACTGATGTAATCGTTATTGCCATAAATCATTTGCGCAGTAGTTATAGGAATATATGCCAATCTTTCTTCATTATCTCCTCCTTCATCTGAAAAAATTCCTATCACTAAATACGAACTTCCATTCATATTGATTCTTTTTCCCAAAGCGGGTTTTTCACCAAATAAATCTTCTTTTATCAATCGTCCAATAACTATGACTTTTGATTTTTCTTGTAAATCTTTCTCATTCAAATATCGGCCTTCATCAATGATTGTTTTTTCCAAAAATTGATGGTCAGGATGCACAGCACGAACACTATAACTGTTGGCTTCGTTTTTATATTTTAATGTAAAGTTTTTATAAATTCTTGCGGATTGATACTGAATTTTAGCAGCATATTCGTCTTTTACATAATTGAAATCACTGTTTTTTAACTGAACAGTTCTTCCTGTTTGTAGGCCTTTATACGGTTTTGATGTTTGCCAAACACGCACAAACATGGAGTTTTGAGCATCATCAGCAAAAGCACTTTTAAAAGAATTGCTTAATCCACTAACAATTCCAAATAACAACGTAAACAACAAAATGGCAAAAGCAACTGTAAAACCAGAGAGTGCTGAACGCAATCTGTTTTTATTGATGCTTTGAAATATTTCTCGCCAACGATCAATATCAAACATGTGAAGCTTGTTTTGCGTTTTTGGTTAATTCGTCACTAACTATAATACCGTCTTTTAAACGAACTATACGTTTTGTTTGAGCAGCAACTTCTTCTTCGTGTGTAATTACAAAAACTGTCATTCCCTCATTATTGATATCTTTTAGCAAATCCATTACAGAATCTGTTGTAGTAGAATCTAAAGCTCCTGTTGGTTCATCTGCCAAGACAACTTTTGGTTTAGTAACCAAAGCTCTTGCAATGGCAACACGTTGTTTTTGTCCACCAGAAAGTTCGTTTGGTAAATGATTTGCCCATTCTTTCAAACCCACTTTCTCTAAATAATCCATAGCAATTTCCAAACGATCTTTTCTGTTAACTCCTTTATAATAAAGAGGTAAGGCAACGTTTTCTAAAGCAGTTTTATAAGAAATTAAATTGAAAGACTGAAACACAAAACCTAAGAATTTGTTCCGCAAAATAGCTGCTTTCTTTTCGTTCATGTCCTTGATTAATTCACCATTCAAGTAATAATTCCCCTCATCATGAATATCTAATAAACCAACAATATTTAATAAAGTCGATTTTCCTGAACCTGAAGAACCCATAATAGATACAAATTCGCCTTCTTTAATATGTAAATCAATGCCTTTTAAAACGTGGATGGATTCTTTTCCTATAGGATAGGATTTATGAAGTTTTTCTATTTTAATCATTTGTTGGTTAATTTTTTCACGAAAGTATTCAATATTTAACGGCATGAATACTAAGTATTTGTTAAAAGCTAAAAATCACTTGGTAACAGAAATAAGACGTATCAAATCAAAAAATGTTACAGCGTTTTTAAAAAACTTGCTGTATTTTTGTGTGATTTTTAAAGTATAAAAGCTAAATGATTGATATTCCAAAAGATAAAAAAATTATTCTCACTGATGGTGTGTGTAATTTGTGTAATGGTGTGGTTTTAAAAATCATAAAATATGATAAAAAAAACACTTTTTTGTTTGCAAACTTGCAATCGGAAGCTGGTAAAGAATTGACCAACTATTTAGGAATTGATACCAAAAAAATTGATGCTATTATTTTATATGAACCAGGAGTTTCTTATGAAATTAAAAGCAATGCAGCTTTAAAAATCATGGAAGATTTTGGTGGAATTTGGAATTTAAGTTACATTTTGAAAATTTTTCCTGTAGGTTTTCGGGATATTATTTACGATATCATTGCCAAAAATCGCTATAAATGGTTTGGAAAAAAAGAGAGCTGTATGATGCCAACACCCGAAATGAAAGCCAAATTTTTATCCTAAATGAGATTGCCAACTGCTATAAAATGTATCATTTTTGATATGGATGGTATTATTATTGATTCTGAAGAAATCCATAAAAAAGCCTATTTTGAAACGTTTGATTCAATTCAAGTTGAGGTTTCTGAAGAATTGTACAAAACCTTTACAGGTTCATCAACACTGAACGCTTTTCAGAAATTAGTAAATCATTTTCAGCTAAATATAAATCCACAAGAATTAGTATTAGAAAAGCGAAAACGCTACGTAAATTATTTTGAAAATGATCCTGAATTGCATTTGGTTCGTGGTGTTCAAGAACTGATTGAAAAAGCACATCAAAAAGGATTAACGTTGGTGTTAGCCTCTTCATCTGCTATGGAAAATATTGAACGTGTTTTTAATCGCTTTCATTTGAATGCCTATTTTACAGCAAAAATTAGTGGTGCAGACTTAAAAGCGTCAAAGCCACATCCTGAAATTTTTGAGAAAGCAGCTTTTTTATCAGGAATTCCTAAGGAATATTGTGTTGTTATTGAAGATTCTGACAACGGAATTCAGGCTGCCAATGATGCAGGGATATTTGTTTTTGGCTATAAAAATCCATTAGCTGCTGACCAAACTTTGGAAAAAGCA
>JANQTK010000279.1:10108-12394 GCA_030731695.1 Polaribacter sp. | reverse complement strand
AAAATATCTCTGTCTCCATAAATCAATTTGATGGCTTCTTGTTTTTTGCCATTGACATCAATTTTTTGCAATCCAGCGAATTTTCCAATTCCATGATCCATGTGCGTTACAAAGTCACCAATTTCAAGTTTGTTCAATTCTTGCAGTGTAATGGCTTGCTTTTTGGCATAGCCATTTTTCAATCGGAATTTGTGATAGCGTTCAAAAATTTGATGGTCTGTATAACAAACTATTTTTTGGTCAATATCAATAAAGCCCTCAAACAAAGGGAAAACAATGGTTTCATAATGTACTTTTTCATTAGCATCATCAAAAATATCATGAAAACGCTTGGCTTGTTGTTCGTTGGCGCAAAAAATATAATTGGTAAATCCGGCTTTGTGATGTTCTTTCAAATCATCAATCAACAAAGAAAATTGCTTGTTGAACGAAGGTTGAGGTTTGGTGTTGAAAGAAATTTCTTTTACATTTTGCGAAATTTTTGAAGTCATTTCAACAACTGTAAAATCGTTCAATTGTTGATTGATAAATTCGCCATTACAAAACAATTCTGAGGGTTTTGCATGTTTGATTTCTTTCGATAATTTCAAAAAAGCTTCTTCTGCTGTTGCGTAAAATTTATCCAAACTTCCTGAAATCAAAGAAATATTCTTGGCGAAAATTTGTGTTTTTGGAGAAATATAACTTAAAAAACTTTCTCTGTTTTCTTGCAGTGTTTTGTTTTCAACATTGGGAATGATCGCTACTTTTTGTAACTTTTCTTTGGATAATTGAGTTTCCACATCAAAAGTTCGAATACTATCAATTTCATCGCCAAAAAATTCAATTCTATAAGGCTCGTTATTGGAAAAAGAAAAAACATCAATAATTCCACCTCTTACTGAAAAATCTCCTGGTTCTGTAACAAAATCTACTCGTTTGAACTTGTATTCGAACAACATTTCATTCACAAAATCAAGAGATAATGACTCTTCAACTGCAATTTTTAAGGTGTTCTTTTCCAACTCTTTTTTGGTCACTACTTTTTCAAATAATGCAGTTGGATAGGTTACTATAATGGCAGGTTTTTTTTGAGAATTGATTCTATTTAATACTTCTGAACGCAATAAAACATTGGCATTGTCAGTTTCTTCTATTTGATAAGGTCTTTTGTATGATCCTGGAAAAAAGAGCACATTTTTGTCTCCTAAAAGTTGTTCTAAATCATTCAAATAATAAGCGGCTTCTTCTTTATCATCAAAAATTAATAAAAAAGGATGTGCACTTTTTTTGAAAGATTCTGCAATCACAAATGACAATGAGGAACCAGCCAAATTCGATATTTGAAAATGGTTTTTCTCTTGTTGAAGGGCTGTAACTACCTGCGAAATTGAGGTAGCTTGCTGATATTGATGAACAATATGCTGTAAACTCAACTGAAATAATTTTGTGCAAATGTAGCTAACTTAATTCATAAAATAGGTCAGTCTATTGTTACTTTTAATCTAAAAATTCAATATATTTGTCCGAGATTCAGTTTTATTTTTAAAATAAATCCCCTTAATATGATGAGGCTGAAAAGAATACTTTTTTTGTTCGGTATTTTTATTTGCAATAGTATTTCGGAATTTATTTATGGAGCTTAATAATAATATGGCAGATTTTCAAGTTATTGTTTTATTAAGTTTAAATATGTAATCTAGTTCAATTCAAGGATTATTTTTGATAAAAAATATTGTTATGACTAAATACAAATTATTTTATTTACTTGCTTTTTTTTTAATTTCATTAAGTAATATTGTTGCACAAGATAGCTATAGAAGTTGGTCAATTGGACTAAATTCGTCTTCAGTGCTTTATTCTGAAAAAGATGGTCCAGTTGTGGGAGGAAGGTATATTGGAATCATTCCAGGAGTAAGTCTTAGCAAATATATTGGCAATAAAATGACTGTTTCTTTTGGAATATCAAAATCTATACAAGATCCGCAAAAGTATGTTTCAGGAGATGCAAATATAAACTATGAGCTTTTTAATCCAGAGTATAAGTTGAGGATTTATGCTTTGGGAGGAATTAGCATTATAAATTTGTTGGAAACGGGTTTAACTTTAAATCTAGGTGGTGGAGGAACACTTTGGATAACAGACAGATTTGGTTTAAATGGACAATTGATGTATAAATTAAACGCTTTAGGTGGAGATTTTCAAAGATCGCACATTTTTGCAACAGCAGGAATTGTCTATAGCTTACAATTAGGAGGTTCTAGCTCAAGAATTTGGGAGCGAAAACATTAAATCTATTTGTTGTTT
>JANQTK010000279.1:7799-10008 GCA_030731695.1 Polaribacter sp. | reverse complement strand
AGGAGGTTCTAGCTCAAGAATTTGGGAGCGAAAACATTAAATCTATTTGTTGTTTTTTATCAAAAAGGATTCTAAAACTGATTTCAATTTAGTGCTTTTTAAAAAACCTTGAAATTGTAATTCAATACTCAAATCTTTATTTACAATAACTGTTGTTGGATATCCAATTTGCTTGTTTTTTGAAGCTAAAATATTTGTCAAATCATGAATTCCAGCTGTTGAATTTTTGAATGATTTTCCAAAAAAAGCAATCTCATTTTTAGTTTCTGCATTTAAAAAAATGACATAAAAATTAGCATTTAAAATTTTAATAATTTGCTCATTCTTAAAAGTAGTATTTTTCATTCCAAAACAAATTTTACACCAATCTGTATAAACAAAAACCAACAGTGGTTTTGGATGTTGTTGATATAATTTTTCAACTTCTTCAAAAGTGTAAACAGCTAATTTATTTGTTTGTTGGGCTAAATTAAAAAGTGGGCTTAAGAGTAAAATCAAGCAAATTTTTTTCATCACTTTAGATTTTAAAAAAGTGTATACCTCAGTCCTACAAATCCTCTAATTCCTTGATTGGAAGCATACACATAACTAGGGTCAAAAGCCAACTCAGGATTTTTTTCAGTGTCAATTCCAATGTCAAAAGGATTGTTTGCGCCATTGATACTATTTGCAGGAGGTGTAAAATTGAGCAGATTTTTGATACCTCCATACACTTCCCAATTGTTTCCAAATTTCTTTGATAATTGAATGTTTTGAATGCTGTACCATGGAGAAAATTCAGGTCTTACGTCTTTTTCACCCAACAAAGGCAAACGCATTGGGCCATACAAATTACCTGTGTAATCTATTGAAAAATTGTTGGAAAACTTATAAGAAATAGACCAAACTCCGCTAAAACTTTCCGTTAATAATTGTCTGGTTTTTATATTGTTTTCTGTAAAAGAAACATCCATTAAAGTTGCACCAGCATTAATGGATAACCCATTTGTAAATAACACATCTGCATTCAAAGAAATTCCTTTTGAAACCGAAAATCCATCTAAGTTTGCATAAATTATTTTGTTAGGATCCGTTTCGTAATCTGGCAAAATTCTGTTGTCAAAATAGGTGTAAAAAGCACTTGCATCCAACGTAATAAAACTATTTTCAGTGTTTATTTTTTTTACATAATTCAGATTTGCATTCCAAGAAGTTTCTGGTTTCAATTCGCCTTCAAAAACCACTTCTCTTGCGCCAGTTAATGCTGCATGATCTTCAGTAAAAATATTGGCAACTCTAAAACCATTTCCTAAACTCAATCTTACAATATCTGTTTGTTCTTTTGAGTTCCATTTATAGTTGATTCGTGGTGAAAAAATGTTTCCATGAACGCTGTTATAATCCCACCTTGCACCAAAAAGTAGGTTGTTTTGTTCATTTAACTTGATTTCATCTTGTAAAAAAATTCCTGGTAAATGAATTTTTGACGGTTCATTAATGTTTCCATTTTCATCTAAAGTGGCAAAAGTATTGTCGTCATAAAAGGTATATCTGTAGGCCAAACCCAATAATAAATTGTTTTTTTCACTCAATTGTTTGTTATAAACAAGTTGTCCAAAAGCGATAAATTGAGATGCTGTATAGGCATCTGTACCATAAAATGAATCTTGATAGTGACCATTCGCGCTGAATTGAAAACTGATGTTTTCTGAAGTTGGCAATTCATAAGTTCCAAAAGTTTCCCAACGATTGGTATAAATACTTTCTCCATAAATTTGGTTTGTTCCTCTAAATTCTCGTTCCCAATCCAATTCCCCTCCCCATCTATCTTCATAAACGTATCTGCTTGCAATTGAAAATGCTTTTTTACTTTTTCGTTCAATATTGATTTTATTAAAAATTGAAATTCTGTTTTGCAAAGTTAAATCAGTAAAATTGTCATTATTATTGTCAATTCTTTGTTGAAAATTAAAATAATTTACACCCAAAAGGGCGTCTGTTTTTTCAGAAATTTTATAGCGCAAACCAATATCTGTATTGATTTCTCCCCAAGAACTTGCAAAAGAATCTGTTGTTAATTTTGGTGAATTTCCAGGTTTTTTAGTGATGATATTGATGATGCCACCAACAGCTTCAGAGCCATATAAAGTAGAGGCAGGCCCTTTCACAATTTCAACTCTTTCAATCAATGCTTGCGGAATTCCAGTCAATCCATATACTGTAGAAAGTC
>JANQTK010000279.1:5621-7699 GCA_030731695.1 Polaribacter sp. | reverse complement strand
ACTCTTTCAATCAATGCTTGCGGAATTCCAGTCAATCCATATACTGTAGAAAGTCCACTTACGATAGGCATTCCATCAATCAGAACAAATGTGTAAGGGCCTTCTAAACCATTGATGTGAATATCGCCAGTATTGCACACATTGCAGTTCAATTGTGGGCGAATTCCGTTTACATTTTGAAGCGATTCAAATACTGATGGAGTAGGATTTTTCTTAAAAAAAGTATTGTTATAAATTTCTACAGGAACAGGACTTTCTAGTTTTGAAACCGGTTTTAAAGTTCCAGAAACCACAATTTCATCCAAAGAATCAGTTTCATCTAAAACAAAATTTTGAGTTATTTTCTCATCATTTTTGATGCTTATTTTGATAGATTTTGATTGAAATCCAACAACACTGACAACTAATGTATGGTTGCCTTTTGGAATATTTTTCAATTCATAAAACCCAGTATTATCTGATGATATTCCGATTTTTGTGTTTTTCAAATACACATTTGCAAAAGGAATTTTTTCTCCAGATGCATCTGAAATAACACCATTAATTGATTGGCAAAAACTACCTTTTGAAATCAGTAAAAACAGTATTAAAAAAAGCTTTTTCAAAATAAATATTTTTACAAATATAAATAAATTTTTAGACAAGACTAAAAAATGTTTTTTATACATCAAAATTTATATATTTGTCTTTTCAATCCATTTCAATGTTTAGTCAATCAGAAGAGAATTATTTAAAAGCCATTTTTCACTTAACTACTGCCGAAAAAAAAGGAATTAGTACCAATGCAATTGCTGAAAAGTTAGCCACAAAACCTTCATCAGTTACAGATATGATTCGCAAACTTTCGGATAAAAAAGTGGTGAGTTACAAAAAATATTATGGAGTAGCATTGACAAATTCAGGGAGAAAAATTGCCGCAAATATTGTTCGAAAACATCGTTTGTGGGAAGTATTTTTAGTAGAAAAACTTCAATTTTCTTGGGATGAAGTGCATGATGTGGCAGAGCAATTAGAGCATATTCAATCTCCAAAATTGATTCAGCAATTGGACCATTTTTTAGGATTTCCAACACAAGATCCTCATGGAGACCCCATTCCTGATCAAAATGGAAATTTAAAAACGATTGAAAAACGTTTGCTTTCTTCATTGGTTAAGAATGAAGTTGGAGTTTGCATTGGCGTAGATGATTCCTCTTCAGAATTTTTACAATTTTTAGATAAAAGAGGTATTACGCTTGGAAAACAAATCAAAGTTTTAGAAAAAGAAGCTTTTGATGATTCGTTAATCATAGAAATAAATCAACAAAAAATGACGATTTCAAAAAAAATTGCCAATAATTTATACATCCAAAAATCATGAGTACATTTGATCAAATAGTTGATTTTGCAAAACAAAATCCCATTTTAGCGGCTTTTTATGCGTCTGTTTTTACTTGGGGATTAACAGCTGCTGGTGCAGCTTTGGTATTCTTTTTTAAAAAAATGAACAGAGCAGTTTTAGACGGAATGTTGGGTTTTACAGGAGGTGTAATGGTGGCTGCAAGTTTTTGGAGTTTGTTAGCACCAGCCATAGAAAATAGTCCTGGAGAAGGTTTTGTAAAAGTTTTTCCATCAGCTTTTGGATTTTTATTGGGTGCTTTAGCACTTTTTGGAATGGATAAATTATTACCACATTTACACATCAATTTCAAAGAACATGAAGTGGAAGGTGTAAAGACAAGTTTTCATAAAACAACGTTGTTAGTTTTGGCAATTACGTTGCACAATATTCCTGAAGGTTTGGCTGTAGGAGTCTTGTTTGGAGCTGCATCAACGTTGGTTGGAGTGGAGCAAACAGAGATGATAATTGCTGCAATTTCATTGGCAATTGGGATTGGAATTCAAAATTTTCCTGAAGGATTTGCAGTAGCAATGCCTTTAAGAAGACAAGGAATTAGCAGAAGAAAGAGTTTTTTTTATGGACAATTATCAGCCGTTGTTGAGCCTGTTGCAGCAGTTTTAGGGGCTTTAGCAGTTTCTTTCTTTACGCCTATTTTACCTTATGCATTGGCTTTTGCAGCTGGAGCTATGATTTTTGT
>JANQTK010000279.1:0-5521 GCA_030731695.1 Polaribacter sp. | reverse complement strand
CAAAATTGTGCAACAACCTTCTATTTTTCAAGTATACAATGCTTCTGCCGGAAGTGGAAAAACATTTACACTTGTCAAAGAATATCTTAAAATTTTACTTTCTACCGAAAATATTTTTGCATTTCAAAAAATATTAGCCATCACTTTTACCAACAAAGCTGCTGGCGAAATGAAAGAGCGTGTACTTTCGAGTTTAGAAGCATTTTCCGAAGGAAAAGAAACCGATTTGTTACAACAAATTTTACAAGAAATTCCTGTTGATAAATCAATAATTCAGGTACGAAGTCAAAAAATTTTAGATGCAATTTTGCAAAATTATTCCGCATTTTCAATTACAACAATTGATAGTTTTACTCATAAAATCATTAAAAATTTTGCGTATGATTTAGGTTTGTCACTCAATTTTGAAGTTGAAATGGACACGCAATCATTGCTCAAAGAAGCAGTTGATGTATTGATTTCGAAAATTGGAACAGATAAAAAACTTACCGAAATTTTAATAGATTATTCGTTAGACAAAACAGATGATGACACTTCTTGGGATATTACAAAAGAGCTCAATGATTTTGCTAAAATTCTTTTAAACGAAGACGATATCAAGCATTTTAAAAATCTTAAAAATAAGACTTTAGATGATTTTTCATCACTAAAATCATCATTATTTTTACATCAAAAAGAACTTCAAAAATCATTTAAAAAAACAGGAAATGATTGTTTGGATTTGATTAATGAAAATGGTTTAGAACCTAAAGATTTTATCAGAGGAACCATTCCAAATTATTTTAGAGACATTGTTTCAAAATCTTTTTCTATAGATTTCTCAGCAAGAAGTGCAACTATTGACAAAGCTTTTGAAAATCAACAATTTTATACCAAAGCAACATCCAAAGAAATTGCTTCAATTATTGATCAAATTGCTCTAGAAATCTTTGCTTTTCATCAAGAATTGAAAAAAATATTTGCTCAATATTTGGTGAATCAATTGGCTTTAAAAAGTATCATTCCTTTGGCTGTTTTAAATCATATCAATACGGAATTAGAGACCATTAAAACCCAAAATAATATTCGCTTAAATGCGGAATTCAATCAACTTATTTCTGATCAACTTAAAGAGCAACCTGCGCCATTTATTTATGAAAGAATTGGACAACGATTTCAGAATTATTTTATTGATGAAATGCAAGATACCTCTGAATTGCAGTGGCAAAATTTAATTCCTCTGATTGACAATACCTTGTCACAAGAAAACGGAAGTTTGTTGTTAGTTGGTGATGGGAAACAGGCTATTTATAGATGGAGAGGAGGAAAAGCGGCTCAGTTTATCAATTTAGGAAGTGAAAATGAAAACCCTTTTCAGACACAAAAATCACTTCATAATTTAGATACCAATTATCGAAGTTTTGCTGAAGTTATCCATTTCAACAACACATTTTTTACGCATTTATCTAATTTTCTTGCCAATGAATCCTATCAAAAACTTTTTTTTGAAGGAAATAATCAGTTAGAAAACTCCATAAAAGGTGGATTTGTTACTATTTCTTTTATTGACAAAGAGGAAGAAGTTGATGAGGTTGAAACAGAAAATGAAAATCAAAATAATGCTTATCCCAGAAGAGTTTTTGAAAAAATTAATGCTATAAAAAATCAATTTTCTTTAAGTGAAATCTGTGTTTTAACTCGAACAAAAAAAGACGGAATTGCCATTGCAAATTACTTGCAAGAGCATGAAATTCCCATCATATCTTCAGAAACTTTATTACTTAAAAACAATCAAAAAGTAGTATTTATTGTCAATTTTTTACAATTGATGCATCATCCAGAAGATGAAGAAACCCGTTTTGAAATTTTATATTTTTTACAGGAACATTTTCAGTTAAACACCAGTAAACACGATTTTATTGAGAGTTGTATCAAATGTGAAAACGAGCAACTTTTCAAAAAACTCAAACAGTTTGATGTTACTTTTGATATACCTCAATTTCAGCAATTACCATTGTATGAAAAAATTGAAGAAATTATTCGAAGTTTTCGTTTGGTAACTTCGTCAGATGCCTATGTTCAGTTTTTTTTAGATGTTGTTTTAGAGCAACAAAACAAAGGAAGTGACATTTCAGATTTCTTAGATTTTTGGGAAATTAAAAAAGAATCGTTAAGTATTGTAGCTCCAGAAAGTGCGAATGCTGTTCAGATAATGACGATTCACAAAGCCAAAGGATTGGAATTTCCTGTGGTTATTTTTCCTTGCGATGTAGATATTTATCAGCAAATCAAACCTAAAGTTTGGTTGGATGAATTGCCTAAAAATTACGAACCATTCACGGAATTGTTAGTAGATTTTAAAAAAGATTTACAGTTGATAAGTAATAGAGGAACAGCTATTTACAAGCAACAAAGAGAAGAGTTGGAATTGGATAATTTTAATTTGTTATATGTTGCTTTGACGAGAGCTGTAGAGCAATTGCATATTATTACAGGAGATAAATTGCCTAAAAAAGAAAAAGAAAATCCAACAGTTTTTTCTGAATTTTTTAGGGAATTTTTGAAACAACATAATTATTGGAAAGAAGGTGTTTTTGATTATAATTTTGGCGAATCGCAAAGAGTTAGCATTCCAAAAAATATTGGTGTAACATCAGAAATTCATGAAAAGTTTATTTCAATTCCATGGAAAGATCAAAATTTAGTATTGTTGGCAAGCGCTTCAAAACTGTGGGATACTGCTCAAGGAAAAGCCATTGAATTTGGGAATTTAATTCATGAAATGTTGTCGAAGATTATCACTTTTCACGATATTGAAAAAGTTGTATCTACTTATTTGAATGAAGGTTATGTGTCAGAAGTTGATATAGAAATCATCAAAAAAACAATTCATGAAATTGTATTTCATTCAGCTTTAAAACCATATTATTCTGAGAATGTTATTGTATTTAATGAACGTGAAATTGTTGATAATGAAAAAAAAATCATCATTCCTGATAGATTGGTTTTTAATAATAACGAGGTTGTTATTATGGATTATAAAACTGGAAATCAGCTTACGTCTCATCAACAACAGTTGCTAAAATACGAACAAGTTCTTAAATCTATGAATTTTAAAGTTCATGAAAAATTACTCATATATATAGGAGATACAATTGATGTTGTGAAAGTTTAGCTAAGAAAGTGAAACTTTGTAACTTTGTGTTTTCAAAATCGATAAAACATGTACGGAAAAATTAAAGATACGCTTCAAGCAGAAATTGAATATTTAAAAAATAACGGATTGTTTAAATCCGAACGAATTATTACTTCCTCACAAGATGCTGTTATTAAAATTTCAACTGGCGAAGAAGTAATTAATTTTTGCGCCAATAATTACTTAGGATTGTCAAATCATCCTGAGGTGATTCAAGCAGCAAAAGATACTTTAGATTCACATGGTTTTGGAATGTCTTCAGTTCGTTTTATTTGTGGCACGCAAGATATTCACAAGCAACTAGAACAAAAGATTGCAGATTTTTACACTACAGAAGATACCATTTTATATGCAGCTGCTTTTGATGCAAATGGAGGGGTTTTTGAACCTTTATTTACTCAAGATGATGCTATTATTTCTGATAGTTTAAATCACGCTTCAATTATTGATGGTGTACGTTTATGCAAATCAGCACGCTATCGTTATGAAAATAATGACATGAATTCGTTGGAAGAACAATTGATTGAAGCAAATAAAAAAAATCATCGATTTAAAATCATCGTAACAGATGGTGTTTTTTCAATGGATGGTATTGTTGCCAAATTGGATGAAATTTGTGATTTGGCTGATAAATATGAAGCATTAGTAATGGTAGATGAATGTCATGCAGCAGGTTTTATAGGAAAAACAGGCAGAGGAACTGTTGAACTAAAAAATGTTATGGATAGAGTTGATATTGTTACGGGAACTTTAGGAAAAGCATTGGGTGGTGCCATGGGAGGTTATACAACTGGGAAAAAAGAAATTATTGAAATATTAAGACAAAAATCAAGACCTTATTTATTTTCCAATTCACTAGCACCAACTATTGTTGGCGCCTCATTAAAAGTATTTGATCTTATTTCAAATGATACAGCTTTAAGGGATAAACTAGAATGGAATACCAATTATTTCCGGACAGAAATGGAAAAAGCAGGTTTTGATTTAGTTGGAGCAGATGCAGCAATTGTGCCAGTAATGTTGTATGATGCTAAATTATCCCAAACAATGGCTAATGAATTGTTGAAAGAAGGAATCTATGTAATAGGATTCTTTTTTCCTGTAGTCCCTAAAGAAAAAGCAAGAATTCGAGTGCAGTTGTCAGCTGCGCATGATAAAATACATTTAGATAAAGCAATTTCAGCATTTATCAAAGTAGGAAAATCGCTGAAAATTATTTAGATTTTTAAAAAAAACTTGTGATTTGTTTAACTTTTTGTAGATTTGCTTTGCGGATAAGTAATAACAACTTACTTTTGCATACAATAAAAACGAACTTTTAATTTAAAAATTTGATAATGAAACAATTAAAATTAGCTGTGATAGCTTTGTTTACGTTAGTAACAGTTAGCAACGTAAGCGCACAGGATGAAAACAACCCATGGGCAGTTGGCTTTGGTGTAAACATTGTAGACTTTTACAATGGAAACAATTTTTCCGACCAAATTAATGATTTATTTGGAAATAAAGATTGGAATTTTTTGCCATCTATTTCAAGAATTACTGCTGAAAAATACTTAGACAAAGGTTTTTCATTGCAATTTGCAGGGTCTTTAAACAAAATTACCCATGAACTTTCAGAAGGAGATGTTGATGCACTTTATTATTCTTTAGGTTTAAATGTAAAGTACGATTTGAATAATCTTGTAGGAGAGACAGGTTGGTTTGATCCTTTTGTTTACTTAGGAGGAAATTATGTTTCTTTTGATTCAAGATCAGAAGGAATGTTAAATGTTGGTGTTGGTTTCAATACTTGGTTTAACGATAGTTTTGGTTTAAGTTTTCAACATGGTACTAATAAAGGTTTTTCAGATGAGGTACGTGCTCATTACCAATCTTCTTTAGGTGTTGTAATTAAATTTGGTGGAAAAGATACAGATGGAGATGGAATTTATGATAAATATGACCAATGTCCAGAAGTTGCTGGTTTAAAAGAGTTTAATGGTTGTCCAGATTCTGATGGAGATGGAATTAAAGATTCAGACGATGCTTGTCCACAAGTTGCTGGTTTGGCTTCAATGAACGGTTGTCCTGATACAGATGGAGATGGAATTGCTGATAAAGATGATATGTGTCCTAATGAAAAAGGAACAAAAGCAAATAAAGGATGTCCTGATACTGATGGTGATGGAGTAGTTGATAAAGATGACAAATGTCCTACAGTAGCAGGTCCTGTTGCAAATGGAGGTTGTCCTTGGCCAGATACTGATGGAGATGGTGTTTTAGACAAAGATGACAAATGTCCAAAAGAAGTTGGTCCTGCATCAAATGGTGGATGTCCTGAATCAGTAATTACTAAAGAAGCTG
>JANQTK010000278.1 GCA_030731695.1 Polaribacter sp. | reverse complement strand
TAATCACTTGCTGCCAATTTTTGATCAACCCAATGTTTCATAGAATTTATTCCTCCCATTGCTTCAAACATACTCCAATAAGCAATGCCGTTTTCAAGGCAAGTTTCTTTTAAAACTTTGTTCAAATAAGGTAATAATTTATAGGTTACTAACTCGCCATTATCAGTTGTAGTCATATCAGAAGGTCCAATAAAAATAACACTTGCATTGTTTGTTTTACTCCGAGTCCAATTCAAGTGATTTTGCAAATTCGATGCATAATTTCTTACCGAAGATGAGTCTTTTAAATACGGAACCGTATTTCCGCCAAACTGAAAAATCAACACTTTTGGTTGCAATTGCTGATACATTTGCGCAAAGTTTTCACTATTCATAGCTGCAAAAACAGTTCCTGATGCACCACGCATTGCCACGTTATCCATAGAAATTCCTTTAGCACCATCTAAAGTCAAACCATAAAAATCTGGGCTGATTTTAGATTCCATTTCGATTCTTAAATTGCTTGACGCCACTGAAAGATTGATAGAATATTTATGATAATTTCCGTCAGCAATTAACGAATCACTTTTTATCAATTCTCCATCATTATACACCTGAATACTTGTGGGAGTTATTGCATTTCCATAATGCAACCCAATAGAAGTCACATTTCTTAAAAGTGCATACGAACGTTGAGAAACGCCAATATCAATAGTTGCTTTTGTAGTTTCGATATTTTCTAAATTGATGCTATCATTTTCAAAATCATACACTTTTGTAAACCTAGAAATAGACGTATAAGCACCATATTTTTTATGTGAGAATCGTTTGTGAGTGGGATCAAAAGCAGCATAACGTTTCCAATTAGTTGATGGGGTAACATTGGCACTAATTTGTTGATAGGCTTGAACAATTGGGATAAATCCAGGGCCACTTCCTCCATAATATCCTTGCAATCTATTTCTGATATACGCAGACATTCTATCGCCTTCAATTTGTGAATCTCCATAATGAATGATGCGACATTTTGGACTTTGCAAATTGGCTTTCAATTGATTTAAAAAATCTTTACCATCTTTTGGATAATAAATACGTTGTATTTTTGAAGTATCAATATGCGAAAAATCAGGTTTTATTTGAGCTTGAAATTCGTCTTCACCAACAGGAGTTCCCACATTTTCGACAATACTGTCTAAGGCTTTGATTTGATTAAAATCTTGTTTTTTTTCTGAAAAGAAAGAAGCTGTTTTTGGATATTTAAAAAACCATTTATTTATGTATATGCCTTCTTCTACTTTCTCATTTTCTAAATAACGGTATTTGCTTTGAAAAGTCAAGGCATACATCACCAATAAAGTTGCGCAGATATAAAGGCATATTTTTATTGGAGAGTATTTCATAAAAATTTAAAATGTGATTTTTTTAACGCGCAAAAGTAACTATAAATCAAATACATTTTAGCAATTCATATCAATTTAATAATGAAATTTTGATGAGTAAAATTCATTGAAAAATGCGTTTATTTTACAACCAATTGACGAATTTTAATCTTAAATGCTGCAAAAATCAATGTCATAAATGGACTTAACCAATTGAAAATGGCATAAATTCCAAAATCAAAAACAGAAACGCCTAAAACTCCAGAATGATACGCACCACAAGTATTCCAAGGAATTAAAACAGAAGTTACAGTTCCTGAATCTTCCAAAGTTCTACTCAAGTTTTCGGGTGCCAATCCTTTGTCTTTATAAGCTTTTGCATACATTTTACCTGGAACAACAATGGCTAAATATTGATCAGAAGCTGTAAAATTCAATCCTATACATGTAAAAACTGTACTTGCAAATAAACCAAAAACAGAATCAAACAAACTCAACATAAAACTACTGATTCTTGCTAACGCTCCAATTGCATCCATAATACCACCAAAAACCATCGCACACAAAATCAGCCAAATAGTTCCCATCATTTTAGACATTCCTCCTGCTGTAAATAAATCAGCCAACGCTTCATTTTCTGTGGCTACAGAAGTTTCAACAGTGATAGCTTTCATTACACCTTTGTATGCTGAGATAAAATTAAGTTCTTTAACGTTGGCAATTTGAGCAACCACTTCTGGTTGAAAAATCAAGGCAAAAATAGCTGCTAAAATAGTTCCAGCAAGCAATGCGATTAATGGGGATGTTTTTTTAACAATCAGTCCAATAACAATAATGGGCACTAAAAATAACCAAGGTGAAATATGAAAAGCTTTTTCAATATCCAACAATAATGTATTTGAATCAACTTCTCCAGAAATATCTTGCGTAAAGCCTAAAACTATAAAAAACAGTAGCGAAATAACAAAAGTAGGTATGGTAGTGTATGTCATATATTTGATATGCGTAAACAAATCTGTACCAGCCATTGCAGGAGCTAAATTTGTAGTATCGGACATTGGCGACATTTTATCACCAAAATAAGCTCCTGACAACACTGCACCTGCTGTCATTCCCATTGAAATTCCGAGTGCATCTCCAATACCAATTAAGGCAATTCCCACTGTTGCTGAAGTTGTCCACGAACTTCCTGTAGCAATAGAAATAACCGCACAAATTATCAAACAAGCTGCTAAAAAAATGGTAGGATTTAAAACTTGTAATCCATAATAAATCATGGCTGGAATCACTCCACTAATCAACCAAGTTCCTGCTAAAGCGCCAACCATCAATAAAATTAAAATAGCACCTGAAGTTGATTTGATGTTTTCAGCAACTTC
>JANQTK010000277.1:8689-12431 GCA_030731695.1 Polaribacter sp. | reverse complement strand
TATTGAATTGCTCAATGCGAGTACTTAAAAACTATAAACTTTAGATAATTTTCTGAAGTTTTTTTATTCTTAAATTTTAACGTAATTTTTGTTTAACAAAAAAAGTTGTTGATTAAACAATTTGTACCTTTGTAGTATAAAATTGAATCAATGAAATTTTTTGACGCAAAAGATATAGACGAACTGCAAAAGATATACAAAATCAACCTCATAAATAGTTGCTCAGGATTTAAATCAGCAAATTTATTAGGTTCTATATCCAATGAAGGAATCATGAATGTAGCGGTTTTTAGCTCTGTTACTCATTTAGGCTCAAATCCTCCAACTTTAGGGTTTATATTGCGACCTACAACAGTTCCTAGAGACACGTATAAAAACATCAAAGAAACTGGTATTTTTACCATCAATCATATTTGGGAAGATATCATAGAAGATGCGCATCATACTTCTGCAAAATATCCTGAAGAAGTTTCTGAGTTCGAAATGACAAGTTTAACACCTGAATTTAAGGGAGATTTCAAAGCTCCTTTTGTAAAAAACGCACCCGTACAAATGAGTATGAAATTTATGGAAGAAATTTATGTTCCATCAAATGATGTGATGCTGATTGTTGCACAAATTCAGGAATTGTATGTAAAAGATGAATTGTTACAAGAGGATGGACTCATCAATTTATCATTAGGAAAAGTGGTTGCTATCAATGGGTTGGATACATATGCTACACCAACATTTAAAAAGCAACTTTCTTATCAAAGACCAAAAAAAATCGTAGAATAACATGAAAATTCTAGTTACAGGTGCAACAGGCTATATAGGAAAACGATTGATACCGTTATTATTAAATGATGGCCATACGATTATTTGCCCTGTAAGAGATTTAAAAAGAGCTGAGAATTACTTTAAAAAAAAAGATCAAATAATTTTAGTAGAGGCTGATTTTTTAGATTCAAAAAGTATTGAAAAAATTCCTACTGATATTGATTTTGCATATTACTTGATTCATTCCATGACAAATTCTGCCAGAGAATTTCATATTTTGGAAGAAAAATGCGCATTAAATTTTAAACGATTTGCTGAAAAATCGAATATTCAACAAGTAATTTATTTAAGCGGAATTACCAATGACACCAAGCTTTCTAAGCATTTATTATCAAGAAAAAATGTTGAAAACACCCTTTTTTCTGAAAAATACGCACTCACAACTTTCAAAGCAGGGATTATAGTTGGTTCGGGAAGTTCATCATTTGAAATCATCAGAGATTTGGTAGAAAAATTGCCTGCTATGATTGCGCCAAAATGGTTGAATACCAAAACACAACCTTTGGCAATCAGAGATGTACTGAGTTTTCTACATAATTCATTGAATAAGAAAGAAGTTTTCAACCAATCTTATGACATTTTTGGTCCTGAAATATTGACATACAAAGAAATGTTATTGCAATTTGCTGAAGTAAGAAAACTAAAAAGATGGATTTTAACGGTTCCTGTAATGACCCCAAAATTATCATCTTATTGGTTGTATTTTGTGACTTCAACCTCCTATAAATTGGCAAGTTCGTTAGTAAACTCAATGGGTGTTGAAGTAATTGGGAATAAAAGTGACATTAATAAAATTCTGAATGTCAATCCAATGACTTATAAAGAAGCTGTAGAATTGGCATTTAAAAAAATCGAACAAAATAGCATCATCTCAAGTTGGAAAGATTCCTACATCAGTAGTGGAAAATTAAAAAATTATGTGCACGAATTTATCAATGTACCTGAATTTGGTTGTTTTAAAGATTCCAAAAAAAGAATCCTAAAAAACAGACAAAAAGCAATTGATAAAATTTGGTCAATTGGAGGTGAAACTGGGTGGTATTATGGTACTTTTTTATGGAAAATTCGTGGTTTTTTAGATCAATTTTTTGGTGGAGCAGGTTTGAGAAGAGGCAGAAGACATCCCTCAGAATTGAATGCAGGAGATGCTTTGGATTTTTGGCGCGTAATTTATGCAGATAAAGAAAAAGGGAAATTGCTACTGTATGCAGAAATGATTTTACCAGGAGAAGCTTGGTTAGAGTTTAAAATAGAAGGAAATTACATACATCAAACAGCGACTTTTAGACCAACAGGAATTGCTGGCAGATTGTATTGGTATGCTGTAATGCCTTTTCATTGGTTTGTTTTTAATGGAATGATCAACAATATCAACAAGTAAAAAGTGAAAAAAGAACATCTTCCTGAAAAAATTTGTTTGGTTTGTAATAAGCCTTACACTTGGAGAAAAAAATGGGAGAAAAACTGGGAAAACGTAAAATATTGTAGCGAAAAATGCAGAAGAAACAAAACAACACAAGCCTAATTTGGTTTCGAAATAATTTAAGAATCAATGACAATGTTTCTCTTTTTAAAGCAATTCATAATCATGAGAGAGTCATTGCTGTATATTTTTTTGATCCTAAATATTTTGAAAAAGATGTTTTCGGATTTAAAAAAACCGAAAAATTCAGAGCTCAGTTTTTAATTGAAACTGTCACTGAATTAAAACAAAATTTAGCAAATCTTAACATCACACTCCTCACCTATTTTTCCAATCCTGATGAAGTTTTACCCAAGATTTGTAGTGATTTTTCAGTACAATCAATCTTTACTCAAAAAGAATGGACAAGAGATGAAGTTGACACTAACACAGCCATCAAAAAAAAGTTACCAACTGTTCAATTGATTGAAGATTTTGATCAATTTTTATATCATCCAAAAGCAGTTTCTAATGAATATTCAAGCATTCCAAATGTGTTTACCGAATTCAGAAAAGGCGTTGAAAAAAGAGTAAAAATTGATGCTGAAATTCCGATTTCAAAACTAAGTGAAGTAAATTTAATTGAAAATTTCACGAAAATTCCGAGTTTAGAAGAGTTGGGTTTTGAAACTTTTGACATTCATAGAAATACTGCTTTTCCTTTTAAAGGTGGAGAAAATGAAGGATTGAAAAGATTGAAATATTACCTTTTTGAATCCAAAAAAGTAGCCGTTTATAAAAATACTAGAAACGGTTTGGTGGGTGTTGATTATAGTACCAAATTTTCGCCTTGGTTAGCAAATGGTAGTATTTCTCCAAAAACAATTTATTGGGAAATTAAACAATTTGAAAAAGAATTCAGTGCAAATGAATCTACATATTGGGTGATTTTTGAGTTGATTTGGCGAGATTATTTTAAATATATTTCTTTAAAGTATGGCAATAAAATATTTTCAATTGGAGGAATTTTAGACAGAAAATACCAGTGGAATACCAATCAAAAAAGCATCAATAATTGGATTGAAGGGAATACAAAAGATGATTTTGTGAATGCAAACATGATTGAACTCAAAGAAACAGGTTGGATGAGCAATAGAGGAAGACAAAATGTCGCTTCATATTTTGCTAAAGAACTGTTATTAGATTGGCGAATTGGAGCAGCTTATTTTGAATCGATGTTATTGGATTATGATGTGCATAGCAATTACGGAAATTGGCTGTACGTTTCTGGGGTTGGCAATGATCCTAGAGACCGAAAATTCAACACACAATTACAAGCACAAAATTATGACTCCAATCATAAATTTAGAAATCTTTGGTTAGAAAAAACCTTATTTTAATCCTGCAAGGCCTCAAAGACCTTGTAGGTATAAAAAATATCAATAAAAAATAATGAAAAAATTACGTTTACTTCTTGGAGATCAATTAAATAGCAATCATTCTTGGTTTTCTAAAGTGGAT
>JANQTK010000277.1:0-8589 GCA_030731695.1 Polaribacter sp. | reverse complement strand
TTTACTTCTTGGAGATCAATTAAATAGCAATCATTCTTGGTTTTCTAAAGTGGATGAAAATGTAATATATTGCTTTTTCGAAATGCGTCAAGAAACGGATTATGTTACACATCATATTCAAAAAGTAGTGGGATTTTTTGCAGCTATGAGAGCCTTTGCAAAGACGCTTGAAAATGCAAATCACAACGTAATTTATCTAAAAATTAACGATCCAAAAAATAGTCAAAACCTCACTCAAAATTTAAAACTTCTATTTGACGAATATCATATAGAAGGTTTTGAATATCAAGAACCTGATGAATATCGATTAGACAAACAATTGTCAGATTTTTGTAGTGAAATTAGCATTGCATCCAACGTTTTTTCAACAGAACATTTTTACACAGAAAGAAAAGATTTAGCCACATTTTTCTCAGGAAAAAAACAATTTTTGATGGAGAATTTTTACCGCGAAATGCGTAGAAAACATCAAATTTTGATGGTTAACAATCAACCTGAAGGTGGTATTTGGAATTATGACAAATCCAACAGAAAAAAATGGAATCAAGAAGTATTGATTCCTCCAGCAAAAAATTTTGATAATGATGTTTCAACTATTGTTGAAGAAATTAAAAATGCAGGTATCAAAACCATTGGAAATATCAATGCAAAGTATTTTGAATATCCTATAAACAGAGCACAATCTTTAGTACAATTAGACTATTTCTGTGAACATTTGTTGATTCATTTTGGTGATTATCAAGATGCCATGCACACAGATACCGTTTTTCTTTTTCATTCAAAATTATCTTTTGCAATGAATACCAAAATGATTTCTCCCAAAGAAATTATCGAAAAAGTGTTGCAAACTTATCGTGAAAAATCAGATGAAATTGACATTTCGCAAGTAGAAGGTTTTATCCGTCAAATTATTGGTTGGCGCGAATACATGCGTGGAATGTATTGGATGTTGATGCCAACGTATAAATCTGAAAATTTTCTGAATAATCAAACCAAACTTCCTGACTTTTTCTGGACAGGAAATACCAAAATGAATTGTGTAAAAAATGCGGTGAATAATTCATTGGATAATGGCTATGCGCATCACATTCAACGTTTGATGATTACTGGAAATTTTGCCTTGCTCACACAGATTCATCCTGATGAAATTGATGCTTGGTATTTGGGGATTTATGTAGATGCTATTGAATGGGTTCAACTGCCTAACACAAGAGGCATGAGTCAGTTTGCTGATGGAGGAAAAATTGCCACAAAACCCTATATTTCTTCAGGAAGTTACATTCAAAAAATGAGTAATTATTGCAATTCTTGCCATTATAATTACAAAGAAAAAACAACCAAAAATGCCTGTCCTTTCAATAGTTTGTATTGGAATTTTTTGGATGAAAAACGAGCACAATTGGCATCAAATTTTAGAATGAAAATGATGTACAGTTTGCTAAACAAAATGCCTGCTTCAGAAATAGCTGCCATTCAAGAAAAAGCAACTCATATAATCAATCATTTAGATGCATATTAAAGAAGAAATATCGGTTGTTTGGCTAAAACGCGATTTGCGTTTGCAAGATAATGAGGCTATTTTCAATGCTTTATCATCTAACAAACGAGTGTTATTCTTATATGTTTTTGAAAAATCTTTACTAGAAGATGTTCATTATCATGAACGTCACTGGAATTTTATCAAACAATCTTTGGTAGATTTGAATCAAGATTTGGCGATTTACAATTCAAAAGTTTTGTGCGTAACAACCGAAGTTGTAACTGGATTCAATCAAATTTTAAATAATTATTCCATTCACAGTGTTTTTTCGCATCAAGAAACAGGTTTACTTATCACTTTTAATCGAGACAAGGAATTTAAAAGATTTTGCAGAAACTATTCTATTGAATGGACTGAGAACATTAATAATGGTGTTTTAAGAGGGTTGCTAAACAGAGAAGATTGGTTTGAAAAGTGGGAAGACTATATGAATGAGCCCCAAATTTCGAATGAATTTCAATCAGAAAAATTAGTTACTATTGATGAAATCAATCAATTAGAAAAATCATTCTTTGTTACAGATTTGTCAACTCCTGAGAATAAAAAATTTCAAAAAGGAGGCACAAAAATGGGATGGAAATATGCCAATTCATTCTTTGAAGACCGACACAAAGAGTATATGTTTCATATTTCAAAACCTGCTTTATCAAGAAAAAGTAGCAGCAGATTATCACCCTATATAGCTTGGGGAAATTTGTCAATCAGACAAGTTTTTCAGAAAGCACAAACAGTTAAAACCGAACAAAACAAACGTCATTTAGGTGCTTTTATCTCCAGATTGCGTTGGCAAGCACACTTCATCCAAAAGTTTGAAATGGAGCATACTATGGAAAATGCAAGTATCAATAAAGGATATCATAAATTGAAAAAAAGTATTTCTACAGAGTACAAAACAGCTTGGATTGAAGGAAAAACTGGATTTCCTTTGGTAGATGCAAGTATGCGTTGTTTGAATGAAACTGGTTATTTAAATTTTAGAATGCGCTCCTTGTTAGTGTCTTTTTTTACACACATATTGTGGCAACCATGGCAGGAAGCAACCCATCATTTATCACAAATGTTTTTAGATTTTGAACCCGGAATTCATTTTCCTCAGTTGCAAATGCAAGCAGCAGAAACAGGTATTAATAACATCCGAATTTACAACCCTGTAAAAAACAGTCTAGAACATGATGAAGATGCCACTTTCATCAAAGAATGGATTCCTGAATTGAAAAATTTGCCTTTAGCGTTCATTCATGAACCGTATTTAATGACTCCTTTAGATCAACAATTCAATAATTTTGAATTGGGGGTTGATTATCCATTTCCTATTGTAAATGCAAAATCTGCCAGAAAAAAAGCAAGTGAAATCCTTTGGAATTTACGAAATGATCCAGAGGTTATTCACGAAAGCACCAAAATATTACTAAAGCACACACTTAAAGACAGAACAAGAATGCTTAGAAATGAGTAAAAAAGTTCGGCTTTTAAAAAGATAATATTTTGTTAATTTCTGTTTAACGATATTGTATTTTGATTAAACATAACTACCTTTGACGTAGTTATGATTTACGATACAACACATACCAACAAAGAAGCCAAAGAAGTATTTGAAGACTTGTTAGGAAAACCGTACTCATTTTTGAAGGCATTGAAATTGGGTGGAGTAGGTTCTAAAAGAATGATGATTGAGCAAGTTAGCCCAAAATTTTCATCAATGATGAACAACGTTTCCGACATCAATTATGGAAATATTGAATTGAGAGAAAAAGGAATTTTAGTGCACATCAATAAAGGTTTAAAAAATTACAGTTGGGCAATTCCTTTTTATCAATTGCACATATATAATACACAAACTTTCAGTATTCACGCTCAAGGAAATTTTGTTCAATTTAAAAAGAATAATTTGTTGAAAGAAAATAAAACTTTTCTCGACAAATTGGTTGATTTAAAAATTGAAAACAGCAAACTGTACGAATTGTATTGATGGAAAATTTAGACGAAATAACGATAGACAGAATTATTGAAATGGCTTGGGAAGACAGAACTTCTTTTGAAGCAATTGAATTTCAGTTTGGATTAAAAGAACAAGAAGTCATTGAATTAATGCGTAAAGAAATGAAACCAAAAAGTTTCAAAATGTGGAGAGAGCGTGTTCAAGGACGAAAAACAAAACATGAAAAATTACGAACTTTTGAGCAAGGACGCTTCAAATGTTCAAGGCAAAAATCAATATCAAATAACTCTATATCAAAAAGATAAACCTCGTGCTTTGCTTTTAAGCTTGGAGTACTTAAAGACAGCACATTAAAAAGAAACAAAAAGATGATTACAGAAGTCGTATTAAAAGAAAAAGAAACAGAGCAAAAGTTCAATGGATTTTCATTTGAAGAAATTGGTGATGACCATTTGTACACAGGAATTGAAACTCCTATGAAACCAAACGCTTTTGCCATTTCTGATGAAGAAAAAAAGAAAAAAATTACTTCATTATTTGCAGAAATTATGGATGTAATGGGCTTGGATTTAACTGACGATTCATTAAGAGGAACTCCAAACAGAGTTGCAAAAATGTACATTGATGAGATTTTTTCTGGATTAAATCCTGCAAACAAACCAAAAGTTGCATTATTTGATAATAAATATCAATACAACCAAATGTTGGTTGAAAAAAATATTACTTTTTACTCTAACTGCGAACACCATTTTGTGCCAATTATTGGAAAAGCTCATGTTGCTTACATTTCATCAGGAAAAGTAATTGGATTATCAAAATTGAATAGAATTGTTCAATATTTCGCGAAAAGACCTCAGGTTCAAGAACGATTGACAAACCAAATTGCAGAAGAATTGAAAGCCGTTTTACAAACCGAAGATGTAGCTGTAATTATCGACGCAAAACATTTATGCGTTTCATCAAGAGGAATTAAAGATGAAACTTCAGCTACTGTAACATCTTATTTTGGGGGTGCATTCAATACTCCTGAAAAAATTGCAGAATTACAAAATACGTTAAATTACTAAACCATGGAAATCATACACAGAGCTCTAGAATTTGAGCAAAGGCCAATGAAATTCGTAACAACTAGCGATCGAATTTTGGCGTCAAGAGAAGTAAAATCATTGATTTTAAGTTTGAATGAACTTTATAAACAAAATAAAGATCAGCAAATTATGGAAATCATGAAGCGTTTAACTGCTATCAAACAAAAAATTGAAAAGCGTTTAAAAGGGTTTAAAGTTCCTGCAGCATAATAAAGGCAAATTTCTCTTGCTTTTCTATTGGAAATAATTATATTCGGAAGTTATAAAAATTACCCAATTAAATATGGAATTATTAGAAAGAGCGATAGAATTTGAAAATAGAAATTTCGCTTTCAAAACAACAAGCGAGAGAATTTTAGCGTCAAGAGAAGTAAAAGCACTGATCCTAGAATTAAACGAATTTTACAAAACACACAAAGATCCTGAAGTGATGGATCAAATGAAACGCTTAACACTTGTAAAACAAAAAATTGAAAAGCGTTTAAAAGGAAGACCTTAATAAAAAGATGAGAAAAATAGTAGTAATTGGAGGCAGTAGAGGAATTGGAAATGCTATTGTAAACGCATTAGTTTCAGAAAATCAAGTTATAAACATTAGCAGAAATCATCCTGAACAATCACATCAAAACTTAACACATTATTCATGTGATATTTTGACAGATGATTTACCAGTGATTGATGCCATAGATAGCTTAATTTACTGTCCAGGAAGCATCAATTTAAAACCTATCTCAAGATTAAAATTAGAGGAATTCAGAGAAGATTTTGAAATCAATGTCATTGGTGCTGTAAAAGCAATTCAACATTTTTTGCCTCTTTTAAAAAACGGAAAAAATCCTTCTATTTTGTTATTTAGTACAGTTGCAGCAAAATTAGGAATGCCTTTTCATGCAAGTGTTGCTGCTGCAAAATCGGCTGTGGAAGGTTTAACAAAATCATTAGGAGCAGAATTAGCGCCAACAATTCGTGTAAATGCCATTGCACCCACAGTAACCAATACTGATTTGGCTTCGAAATTATTACGAAATGAAAAAATGATTGAAAACATCACAGAACGCCATCCGTTAAAAAAGTTTTTAAATCCTGATGAAGTGGCAGCTATGGCAGAATTTTTAATTTCTGACAAAGCATTGTCAATTTCAGGTCAAATTTTCGAATTAGATTGTGGCATTGTAAGTTTTAAAATCTAAATTATGAGTTTATATACTACCAAAATAAAAAGTCTTCAAGGAAAACCAATTCAATTTTCGGATTTTAAAGGCAAATACCTATTGTTTGTAAATGTTGCTTCGAAGTGTGGTTTTACACCTCAATATGAAGATTTGGAAAAATTATACCAACAATACAAAGAAAACTTGTTGGTTATTGGAGTTCCCTGCAACCAATTTGGAAAACAAGAACCTGGGAATGCTTCTGAAATTCAAGAATTTTGTGAAGTAAATTATGGAGTTTCCTTTTTGATGACCGAAAAAATTGATGTTAAAGGAGATAACCAACATCCATTGTACGCTTGGTTAACATCTAAAAGTTTAAATGGCAAAAAAAGTTCTTCTGTGAAATGGAACTTTCAAAAATATTTGGTTGATAAAAATGGTGAACTGATTGATTATTATTTTTCCATCACAAAACCTACAAGTTCAAAAATTACAAATCACTTAAAATAACACCATGTTTGGATTGTTTAAAAAGAAATCTGAAGTTGAAAAACTTCATGAAGAATACAAAAAAATCATGCAAGAAGCTTATAAATTACAATCTATAAACAGAAGCGAAAGTGATCAAAAATATTTAGAAGCTGATACTATTCTTAATAAAATTAAGCTTTTAGAAGAAAAAAAATAAAAAAATGAAGCCAATTACATATTTCTTTATTTTTTTAGCAATCAATTTTGGAGGTTTAGCATTTGGAAGTTGGTTAATGAATAACGGTCCAACTTCTGATTGGTATTCAAACTTAAACAAAGCACCTTGGACACCACCAGGTTGGGTTTTTGGAGTTGCTTGGACAACTATCATGATTTGTTTTTCAATTTATTTGGCGAAACTTTTCACTTCTAAAAAAGACACAAAAAACATTTCTATCGCATTTTTAATTCAATTTGTATTGAATGTGAGTTGGAACTATTTGTTTTTCAACCAACATTGGGTATTCATTGCCTTCATTGGAATCGTGTTGCTCACTTCATTATTGTTTTATTTTTACTTTAATTTCAGTGAAAATATCAAAAAATACAACTATTTATTGTTGCCATATATGATTTGGTTGTGCATTGCATCGTCCCTAAACCTCTACGTTTTGGTACATAATTAACATGAAAATTTACACTTTACACAAAAAACAACAACTTCCCATTGGTTTGGATGAAGCTTGGGAATTTTTATCAAATCCTAAAAATTTAAAAATCATCACTCCTACTTATATGAGTTTTGATATTATTTCTGGAGCTGAAAAACCAATGTTTGCAGGTCAGATTATTCAATATTTAGTAACCCCAATTTTAGGCATTAAAACAAAATGGGTTTCAGAAATCACACAATATGTGGAAAAAAAATATTTTGTGGATATCCAATTGTACGGACCTTATGCTTTGTGGCATCATAAACATTTTGTGCATGAAATTGATGGTGGTGTGGAATTGGAAGATATCATTGATTATAAAGTTCCTTTGGGAATTTTAGGGCAATTGGTTCATCCTTTTTTAGTGAAGCCAAAATTGGAAGAAATATTTAATTACAGACAACAAAAACTTCTTGAATTATTTGGAGAATATCAATCAAATGACACAAAAAATTAATGTATTTTGGTTTCGTAGAGACCTAAGATTGGATGACAATGTTGGATTTTTCAACGCATTAAAATCTGAAAATCCAGTTTTACCCATCTTTATTTTTGATTCAGAAATTCTTAATAAATTACCAAAAAACGACGCTAGAGTTACGTTTATTCATGAAACTTTGCAGAAAATGCGCACTGAACTTGAAAAATATTTTTCAAGTGGAATAGCCATTTATCATGGAAATCCTCAAGTAATTTTTGAAGAAATCACAAAAAAATGTAACATTGAATCTGTTTATACAAATCACGATTACGAACCTTATGCTACTAAACGCGATGAAGTAATAGCCAATTTTCTTCAAGAAAAAAAGATCCATTTTCATACTTTTAAAGACCAAGTTGTTTTTGAAAAAAACGAAGTTGTAAAAAAAGACGGAACGCCATATGTGGTTTATACACCATTTATGAAAGCTTGGAAAGAAAAATTTAAAGGAACTGAACTCCAAAATTTTGAATCAGAAAAACTGTTTGATAATTTAGTAAAAAACATTCATTTTCCGAATTTAACATTGCCTGAAATTGGTTTTACAATCGCAACACAAAAAGTATTGCCTTTTACAATTTCATCAAAATTGATTCAAGAATACGAAGAAACCCGAAATTTTCCTGAAAAAGATTCCACTTCACGTTTAGGACCCCATTTGCGTTTTGGAACAGTGAGCATCAGAAAAATGATTCAAAAAGCGATTGCTGAGGAGAATGAAATTTTTTGGCAAGAATTGATTTGGAGAGAATTTTTTATGCAAATTTTATGGCATTTTCCTCACACAGTTTCTAAAAGTTTCAAACCAAAATACGACAGAATTTTGTGGAGAAATAACGAAACCGAATTTAAATCTTGGTGCGAAGGAAAAACAGGATATCCTTTAGTTGATGCAGGAATGCGTCAATTAAACGAAACAGGATTTATGCACAATAGAGTTAGAATGTTGGTTGGCAGTTTTTTATGCAAACATTTATTAATTGATTGGAGATGGGGAGAAGCTTATTTCGCAGAAAAATTACACGATTACGAAATGTCAAGTAATATTGGCAATTGGCAATGGGTTGCAGGTTCAGGAGTTGATGCAGCACCCTATTTTAGAATCTTTAATCCTACATCACAAATTGAAAAATTTGATAAAAAATTACATTACATCAAAAAATGGGTTCCTGATTTTCAGGAGTTTTCCTATCCAAAACCCAT
>JANQTK010000276.1 GCA_030731695.1 Polaribacter sp. | reverse complement strand
AAAACATCAAACAAACCGCCATTTTAATCAACCCAAAGGAAGAAAAAATTCCTGTGGTGAATGATTGGGAAGATGTTGAAATCAGTTCGCATGAAATTTGCTTGAAAGATAAAAAAGCGTATGCATCTAACTTTAAAGTGGTTGAGCAGGAATCTAACAAGCTGAAAGCCAGACGTATTTTTCAAAAAGTAGGCAACAATATACTGATGATCAATCCGCCTTTTCCAACCATGACAGAAGCTGAAATCGATGGTTCTTTTGATTTGCCTTACACGCGTTTGCCACATCCAAAATATGACAAACGAGGACCAATTCCTGCCTATGAAATGATTAAATTCTCTATCAATATTCACAGAGGATGTTTTGGAGGCTGTAGTTTTTGTACCATTTCTGCGCATCAAGGAAAATTTATTGCGAGCAGAAGTCAGGAATCTATTTTAAGAGAAGTAGACAAAGTAGCCAATATGCCTGATTTTAAAGGGTATTTATCGGATATTGGTGGGCCTTCTGCAAACATGTATAAAATGAAAGGAAAAGTGCAGGAAATTTGCGACAAATGCGTTGCTCCTTCGTGTATTTCACCTGTGATTTGTTCCAATTTAGATACTTCACACAAACCGTTAACGGAGTTGTATCAAGCAGTTGATAAACATCCAAAAGTAAAAAAATCCTTTATTGGTAGTGGCATTCGTCATGATATGTTAGTGCCTGAATTCAATAAAAATGCCGATCCAAAAGAATTGGATGCCTATACAGAAGAGGTGATGACCAAACACGTTTCAGGTCGATTGAAAGTGGCTCCTGAACACACTTCGGATCCTGTTTTAAAATTGATGCGTAAACCATCTTTTACCTATTTTCATAAATTTAAAGAGCGTTTTGACAGAATCAACATCAAAAACAAATTGAACTTACAATTGATTCCGTATTTTATTTCAAGTCATCCTGCGAGTGAGGTAGAAGACATGGCAAATTTGGCAGCTGAAACCAAAAATATGGGCTTTCAATTGGAGCAAGTGCAAGGTTTTACACCTACACCAATGACGGTGGCTACTGTGATTTATTACTCAGGATACCATCCCTATACTTTAAAAGAAGTAAAAACTCCGAAAACAAAAAAGGAAAAAGAAGACCAACACAAATTCTTTTTTTGGTACAAAAAAGAAAATAAAGATTGGATTAAAAACACGCTTCAAAAAGTAGGAAGAACAGATTTACTACAGGTATTATTACCCGAAAACAATTCTTGGAAAAAGAATAAAACGGCTCATAAAACTGCGCAACATACTTTTGATGATGCGATTCCTTTTAATAAACGAAAAAAGAAAGTGAGTAGGGCACCTAGAAAAGGCTGATGTAGTTATTATTTGAAAAAGGTTGGAGTTTCAAAAATTTTGGTGGAAGTAAATCTTCTAGAATTTTCTTAAGTATGATAAAAGCAAGCAATTAATTTTGTTTTGGCTTATAGTTTATTCAATTTTATATTTCTTTTTAATGTTTTCGGTCAATTCAACTTCATTAAATTTTGGAGTTCCTCCTCCGTGAAATTCACTATTTGGATAAGTTTTCTCCCAATATTTATTTGACTTTCTATTAAAAAATAGAGTTTCCCAACCACTTTCGTCATTTGCGATTTTTTCTAAATTCGTTTCTTCCATTTTTTATAAAGCAGTTTAGTTTTAAATATAGTTGGTAATTAATTGTACTTTTCAAAGACTTCTTCGTGAGTCTTAAAACCCCCATTTTTAAAGTCTTTTTCAGATTGGTCGATTCTGGAATTTAATTCCTCTATTGTCATTGGTTTTAAATCCTCTTTTGTTTCTGAGTTCAGAATGTTTTCAAATAGCGAAATCAACTCTTCACTTTGCAACTTTAAAAAAGCTTGTACAAATTCTATTTTTCGTGTTTGTATATCCATATCATAAAATTAAAAAATTTTGATTAATTCCAATACTTTTTCAATAAAGTTTGTTTTGGTTGGATGATTATAGTTAGCGTATTTGTGAATATGTTTTGTTGCTTGAAAGTTTGCATGAACTTTCTTCAATTTGTTAAGGATAGAGAACTTGCGAGTATTTTCAGAATGAAAATCCTCTAAGAAATAAAAAAGGTTTCTATGTTGTATGGTTTATTTATCATAACCATGTTCTTTTTCCCAATCTGAAATATCAATTTTTTCTATTTCTTCCATTCGCTTTTTTTCAGCTAAATCAAAACTATAGTTTAAAACCCCAATCCATAGTATAATTCCTAGTGCTAATAAAATTAGTTTTTCCCAAAACATTTTCATTTTCTTGTCTCTATAAAGACTAAAAAGACTTGGTCCAATTCCTCCATACTTTATTATAAAAGGTATTGTAACAACAATTTGAATTTTTTCATTTATGCTGAATTCTGTTTTTTCTACACTTTGTAAATTGTAAATATCTGGAGCTGAATATACTTGTTCCCATTCCTTTTCAGTTTCAATATCCCAATCAGAAAATTCTTTTAGAAGTTTGTTTTGTTCAAAAATGGAAATTTTTCTTCTTTTCAGCTCTTCTTTTGCAAGATATTTAGTGTTTTTATCCCAAAAGTCGGTTCGTGAATTAATAATCCAAACTAAATTAGAAACTTCTTCTGCTTTAATTTCTCTTAAATTAAGACTGTTCATTGAGATTCCTTACAACGTGTATGTTTATGAAAAGTTTCGATTTTGTGAACGCGGAATTTCCGAAGGAAATTCAGAAGTTTGCAAAAAAGCAA
>JANQTK010000275.1:1672-2751 GCA_030731695.1 Polaribacter sp. | reverse complement strand
CCTGCAGAAGTTCCGTCAGCAGAAGAACAATCTGATTTTTCGTGAATATGAATTGCATGAACGCCAGGCGTTAAACCCGTCATGATAGCTTCGAAAGTAACAGTACCATTTTTTTCTGAAAATGTTGCAGTTCCTGCAACTGTACTATTGCTTTTTGCTTCTAAATTGATTTTTAAAACAGTTGATTTTGAATCCATTGCTGATTTACAAGCTACAACAATAACAAGAACTAGTGATGATATTAATAAAATTTTTTTCATTGGTATATATTTTATTTTTTCAAATATAAGGATAATAAATTGACTATTTTTTTTAAGATATTACTTTAACAATTGATAAAAAATTAAAAAAATCTAAAACTGAAAATAAATAAATGGCTGAAAATCAGATGAAAATGCTTGATAACACAACATTCCGATCATAGCTCCCAACATAATTTTTATCAAAACTGGACTTTTAGCATACAGATTTTCAATGAAATTTTTTGAAGTTACTGGCAACCAATGTGTGATATATCCAAACAACATCACCCAAAAAACGGTTTGATAATGAGTTAAAATACTCCATGCACTTTGCAAATCCATTCTATTCCAAACTTGGAAATACCATTTTGAAATGTGCTCCATGGTTTCGCCTCTAAAATAAATTCGGGTAAATGTGATGAATAAAAAGGTAATTCCGATTTTCCAACAACGAACATACCATTGATTTTTTAGTTCATAAGGACTTATTTTTCGCCAATATTTATAGACTACAATTCCTAATCCATTCAATCCTCCCCAAATCACAAATTTCCACGAAGCGCCATGCCAAAGACCTCCAATCAACATTGTCAACATCAAATTGATGTTGGTATTGATGTGATTTTTTACAGATGAATTATAGAAACCTGCAATAAAAAACCCAGTTACCCCTATCAAAATCAAACCAATCAAAAAGAAATTTGATCTGAAAGCAATCAATAAAACCAACAACATCAACCCTAAAATAATATAAGAACCTGAGGAACCTTTTCTATTTCCACCTAAAGGAATGTATAAATAATCGCGCAACCAAGTGGAAAGAGACATGTGCCAACG
>JANQTK010000275.1:0-1572 GCA_030731695.1 Polaribacter sp. | reverse complement strand
CAAAGCACCAATAAATTGATGCAAACACTGAGTGTTACTAAAAAATAACGCTTTTTTTGATGCTCGGTTTTATATATTTTTTTTCCAATAATAAAATCTACTAACGTGCTGAACAATAAAATTCCGACAAATAATCCACTAGTTTTATAATAAAAGAAAAGAGAAATAAAGAACAAATACGAATTCCTAAGTGAAATTTTCTCATATACAAGCGCAAAAATAAAATACACAATTGCGAAGAAAATCCAGAAATTTACTTGCGTAAAAATCAACGGATAGGATTCCGAAAGTGAAAATATTTCCTCTAGCCTATTCATATAAATTTTTATAATGATGTAGCAATTGTTCTTTATCGCGATTTGTGGCTTTTGACCACGCATCAATCAGTGCATTTAGCAATAAATCCGCTTTGATTTGATATCCTAAATAACTAAAATGAACACGATCACGTGGCATTAATTTTCTCTGATACCATTTGTTTGATGAACCAAAACCACCCATAATTTTATAAAAATCCCATACTGCCATTTGATATTTTTGGGCTATTTCATAAATTATTTTTTGCTGTGTTGCAGTGTTTGGATTTGGTATTTTTTTTCGATAATAGCTGTCATTAGGCACTGTCAATAAAATGGCACAATTAGGATTGACACGTTGAATCATTTGAATAAAAGATTCGTAATAACTCCTAAATTTATCACTATTAAATTGAGATTTTGGCATGTATGCATCATTTGTACCAATCGAAATAATAAACAAATCAGGTTTGTATAATTGCAATTGTTTTTCAAAATAAGCACTTCTGTTGTAAAATGCAAAACTTGCCCCATTTACCCCAATACTTGTGTATTCAATTCCTGGATTGTTGTTCATCAATTCAGCTCCCATGAACAAAAACTCTGGATTCACAATTGTGGAATCTTTCAACTGTAATGTTATAGCTATGGAATCAACTGCCGATTTAAATCGATATTCTTTATAAAAAACATCTGTATTTAACGTATCAGAAACCACTAAAGTACTGTCTAAAAAACGGATGTCATAATCGTCTTTCCAAGTATTGTAAAACAATCGAAACTTATCAAATTTATACGAATTTTTAGTATAATTTTTATGATTTGCTTTGATGTAAATAGTATCCGATTTTTCTCTAAAAGCAGCTGAAATTCCTGATAAACCCCAAGCAACACTATCAGTTACTGAACAACGATATCCTTTCCATTTGTCTCTTGTCCCAGAAATATTGTAATTACTTGGATTATTCGTTTTTGCCAAATGAAATGGAAAAATAAACCCACGTTGCCCCATAGAAACATCATTCGTATTTTGAAGATATGTTCTTAATTTATTTGAATAAATATCAGCTTGAATGTGCGAACCCCCAATGTGAAAAATATGGATTTTATCTTTTTTACCTTCAAAAATGCTATCCATTCTTTTAAAAAACGAATTGAAATACGGAGACTCTAAAGCAAACTTCAATTGATTTTCTTCTTGATGAATTACTTTTCCGTGAATGGGTAAAATGCTATCTAAAATATAGCGTTGTGCACTAAAATTTGTTGCCCAAAA
>JANQTK010000274.1:5248-12506 GCA_030731695.1 Polaribacter sp. | reverse complement strand
GTTTTTGAAGCTGCAAGAGTAGAAGAAGTTGTTGGCGAATTTGTGCAACTCAAAAAAGCAGGAAGTAATTTCAAAGGATTAAGTCCGTTTACGGACGAAAAATCGCCTTCATTTATGGTATCTCCAGTAAAACAAATCTGGAAAGATTTCTCCACTGGAAAAGGAGGAAATGCCATTTCATTTTTGATGGAACATGAGCATTATACCTATCCTGAAGCCTTAAAATGGTTGGCAAAAAAATACAATATTGAGATTGAAGAAACTGAACAATCCAATCAAGAAAAAGAGCAAATCAACGAACGTGAAAGCATGTTTTTGGTATCAAATTTTGCCAAAGATTTTTTTCACAATACAATGCTAAATACCAATCAAGGAAAAGCCATTGGATTGAGTTATTTTAAAGAGCGTGGTTTTCGTGATGAAACGATTAAAAAATTCGATTTAGGTTACTGTTTAGATGAATGGGATCATTTTACAAACGCTGCAATTGCAAAAGGATACCAATTAAAGTATTTAGAATCTACAGGGCTTACCATTGTAAAAGACAACAAACAATTTGACCGCTTTAAAGGACGAGTGATGTTTCCAATTCATTCCATGTCAGGCCGGATTTTGGGTTTTGGAGGACGTATTTTAACAGCAGATAAAAAAGCAGCAAAATACCTCAATTCTCCTGAAAGCGATATTTATCATAAAGGAAAAGTTTTATACGGAATTTATCAAGCAAAAAAAGAAATCGCCAAACAAGACAACTGTTTTTTGGTAGAAGGATATACTGATGTAATTTCGTTTCATCAATCAGGAATTGAAAATGTGGTGGCTTCTTCAGGAACTGCATTAACTCCTGATCAAATTCGTTTGATTAGTAGATTAACCAAAAACATAACTGTTCTTTTTGATGGTGATGCAGCAGGAATTAGAGCTTCTATTCGTGGAATTGATTTGATTTTAGAACAAGGAATGAACGTAAAAGTAGTTCAATTTCCAGATGGTGAAGATCCTGATAGCTTTGCAAAATCGCATTCAGATACTGAATTGAAAGAATTTTTAGATACTGATGCTCAAGATTTTATCAATTTTAAAGTATCTCTTTTGTTGGAAGATACTCAAAATGATCCTGTAAAAAAGGCAGGATTAATTCGAGATATTGTCACCAGTATTTCTAAAATCCCTGATGCCATTCAACGCGAAGTGTATGTGCAAGAATGTTCGCGAATTATGGAAATTTCAGAACGTATTTTGTTCAGTGAATTAGCACAATTAATTTCAAAAACCAATACTGAGGAATCTAAAAAATACCAAGAAGAAAAAAAGACTTTTGAAGTTGTAAAAAGACAAGAAATACAATTGAAAGAGGTTGATCAACTTGAAATTTTAGAAAAAGAAATCATCAAATTATTGCTGTTATATGGCAATGAAGAGGTTGATTTTTTAGATGAAATTATTCATATTGATGAAAACGGAAAAGAAATAAAAACCCCAAAAAAATACAAAAACGAGGTTTCCGCAGAAATATATTTGCATTTGCACGATGATGAAATTGAGTTTACAAATCCTATTTTTCAAGAAATTTACAATGAAATTATTTATCAAATCAATCAATCTGAAAAGTTAGAACTTGATAAGTTAATCAATCATTCGAACACCATTATTTCTTCAGCAGTAACCTCTATTTTAATGGATGAAGAAAAATACCAACTCAGTCAATGGGAACGAAAAAATATTTTTGTTTCAGGAGCAAAAGAAGTGTTGACAAAAGCAGTTACAGATTCCATTTACAACATCAGAAGAATATTGATTGACAAACTTTTAAAAGAAAAAGCGGTTAAAGAAAAAGAATATTCAAAGGAAGAAATTGAAGAAATTATGAATTATAATTCACTTAGAATTCGACTTTCTGAGAAGTTAAACAGGGTTATTTAAAAATTTATTTAAGATTTTATTAACAATTTTTTCTAATATTTAAATCTTTTAAAACCCGCTATTTTACTCATAAAATCGAATTTTTTTAAAAAAAAATAGCAACTTTTTTTGAGTTGTAAATTGAAAAAGGGTGTTTTTCCTGTGTAAAAAACTTGTCTATTACATTTCTTTTTCCTTAAATTTGCCTCAAGAAAAAGAAATATTATACGTTATGAGAAAATTTTTACAACTACTGCAAATTTTACAACTTTACATTTTTTTACCTTTCGAAATTTCAAATGGAGCTAGAAAAAGAGCGCTCCTTCGAATAAGAAGATTAATGGTTGCTGCAAATCTTTTGTAAAAAAAAACCTTCATTTTTAAAAATGAAGGTTTTTTTTACAAGTTTATTTCAACGTATTGGGAATCTCACAAACAGGAATTGGTTGCATTTTATGCTGATTTATGGTATTCAAACGGATATAAATCGAAAACACATCTTTTTCTCTTCCGAAAAAATCATCAACTGTTTTTCCTTGTTCTTGCATATTCATTGCCCATTCTAATTCATCATAAGAAGCGCCAATTTGGTCTTCATCAGTTCTGTCATCACCCCACAAACCATCTGTTGGTGCAGCTTTTATAATTTCTTGGTTGATGCCAAAATGTTTGGCAATTTGATATACTTCCGATTTCATTAAATCAGCAATTGGACTCAAATCTACACCTCCATCTCCGTATTTTGTATAGAAACCAACGCCAAAATCTTCAACTTTATTTCCTGTTCCAGCTACTAAATAGCCATGTAAAGCTGCAAAATAATACAAGGTTGTCATTCTCAAACGTGCTCTCGTGTTTGCTAAAGACATAAAGCGACTTTCTTCGTCTTCAACTTTTGGTAAGGCAGCAATCAAACTATCAAAAACTGGAGTCAGATTTACGGTTATTCTTGAAACATTTGGATGATTTTTTTCTAACCAATCAATATGGTTTTTAGCTCTGTTTACTTGGCTTTCTGCTTGATGAATGGGCATTTCTAAGCACAAAGTTGGCAATCCAGTTTTGGCGCATAAAGTAGATGTTACTGCAGAGTCAATTCCTCCAGAAACTCCAATTACAAAACCATTTAATTTTCCATTTTTAGCATAATTCGCTAGCCAATCTATAATATGTGTAACTACTTTTTCTGTGTTCATTGACAAACTATTTTAGTATTTTTACCGTTCTAAATTTTGAATGACTAAGATACAAAGAATATGAGATTTATTTGGGCTTTTTTGATGATTTTGTGCGTATTTTTTTCATGTGATACTCCAAAAAAATCATCTATCGATGTTTCAAAAATTTCGATTGATTATTCAATCAAACGATTTGAAGTTGATTTTTATACTGCCACTAAAGAGACATTGCCAAAAGTGAAAGCATCCTATCCTTATTTATTTCCTGAGGCTTTTTCTGATAGTATTTCTTTAGCAAAAATTGCAGACGCACAAGAACAAGAATTGTTTGCAGAAACTCAAAAAATATACAAAGATTTTTCGGATGTAGAAATGCAGTTAACCTCGCTTTTTAAGCATGTAAAGTATTACAATCCAAGTTTCAATGCGCCCAATATTGTTACTATTCAATCGAATATTGATTATGAAAGTAGAGTAATTTATGCAGATAGTTTATTGCTGATTTCTTTGGATGTTTTTTTAGGAGAGAACCATCCTTTTTATGCTGATTTTCCTAATTATATCAAACAAAATAATACCAAAGATCATTTGGTAGTTGCTGTAGCAGAAGCAATTATAAATCAACAAATTCCGCCCACAAATAATCGAAGTTTTATCGCTAAAATGGTTCATGAAGGAAAAAAAATGGCTTTGTTAGATTGGTATTTACCCACAATTTCAGAGGTTGAAAAAATAGGATATTCTCAAGAAAAATGGCAATGGGCTGTTGAAAACGAAGCACAAATTTGGGCTTATTTTATGGAAGAAAAAGTCCTTTTTAGTACAGAAACCAACCTTAATAAGCGGTTTTTAGAAGATGCGCCTTTTTCTAAATTTTACCGAGAACAAGATAATTTATCACCAGGAAAAATTGGTGTTTGGTTAGGATGGCAAATCGTGCAATCGTATTTGAAACATAATGATGTATCTTTGCAGGAATTTTTGAAAAAAGACGAAACAGAATTATTTAATCAGTCAAAATATAAACCTAAAAAATAATGGCAATTACACACAATTCAGAAGTAATTTTTCACATTAATTTAGATGAAAATAAAGTTCCTGAAAACATCTCTTGGACAGCAAAAGATGGTGGAATCGAAAATGAGGCTTCAAAAGCCGTAATGATTTCTGTGTGGGATCACAAACAGAAAGACACGTTGCGTATGGATTTGTGGACTAAAGACATGCCTATAGATGAAATGAAACAGTTTTATCATCAAACCTTGGTTTCTATGGCAGATACTTATGAACGCGCAACAAACGATCTTAAAATGAGTGAAACTATGCGTGATTTCTGCGAGTATTTTGCTGAAAAATTAGATTTAAAGAAATAGGTTTACCCTTTTTTTATTTTATTGATAATTGCCTGATAATCCTCAGGTTCATTTACAAAATCAATTTCTGAAACATCAATGACAAGCACATTTAACTCTTGTTGTGTGTTGATAAAACTTTTGTACCCATCATGTATTTTTTGCAGATACGTTTCTTCAATATTTTGTTCATAATCTCTCCCTCTTTTCTTGATATTTTTTAGGAGTCTTGACGTATTTTGATATAAATACACATACAAATCAGGTTTTGTAATCTCTTTATACATAATGTCAAACATTCTTCTATACAGTAAATATTCTTCTTTTTGAAGCGTGATTTGTGCAAAAATCAATGATTTAAAAATGTAATAATCAGATACAATTAAGTTTTTAAAAAGGTCTAATTGCGCCAAATCATCACTCAATTGTTGATACCTGTCAGCTAAAAAACTCATTTCAAGAGGAAATGCAAAACGTTCTTTATCTTCATAAAATTTTGGAAGAAATGCATTGTCAGCAAAACGCTCTAAAATTATTTTTGCATTGAATTCATCAGACATCATTTTAGCCAATGATGTTTTTCCTGCACCAATATTTCCCTCAATCGCGATGTAATTATACTTCTCTACAATCGGAATTGGGCGTTTTAATTGGATGGGTGTTTTTATAATTTCAGAAGTGTCTTCACAATTTTGTAAACAAAAGCTTAGTTGTTTTTTTTCTATCGGATGAAAAAGTGTAGGTGAAATTTCTGCTAATGGAACCAATACAAATTTTCGCAGCAACATTTTGGGATGAGGTACAGTAAGTGTTTTTGAAAATATAATTTCGTCATCAAACAGCAACACATCAATATCAATATTTCTATCTAAATACGTATTAGAATCCACTCTTTTTCTGCCCAAATTGGATTCAATTTGCAGCAAAATTGACAGTAATTTTTCGGGTGCATGATAGGTAGAAACTTCAACGCAACAGTTATAAAAATCCTCACTATCAAAACCCCAAGAAGCAGTTTGATATACTCCAGAAATCTTTCGAATATCGCCTACTTTTTCAGCAATACCCTCTATTGCATTTTGTAAATTTTCAGTTTTATCCCCAAGATTTGTTCCTAAAGATAAATATGCGATGCGTTGTATTTTCATAAAGTATTACAAAGAAAATAAAAGGATTTGGAACTTGTATTAATTAATGCGTTTTTTTTAGAGAGTAGCAAATTTTCTGTTTTCTAAAGTAAAAGTATCGAGTACTTTAGTTTAATTAATTATTTTTTTTTGAGTTATGGGACCTATTCAAATTTTAGGATTTCTGATACCTTACTAAGAAAAAAATGGTTAAAAAAAATGGTTTTCTCAATAGCGCTTTTCTTAGTTTTTTTTATTACGTTATTTTAAAACTGAATTATGTTAAAACTTTTCTATTAAAAGTAATTATTCTATTAAAAGCAATATATTTGAAGACTTAAAATAACCATTTTTTAATGAGATTCGCTTACTATGCATGTTGTTTCTTTTTTTTATCGCTTTTATCGATAAACACTTTTTCACAAGAAACATTGCCAATTTACCAAGATTATTTATCAGATAATGTTTTTTTAGTGCATCCTTCTGCTGCTGGTATTGGAAATTCGAGCAAATTGCGTTTTACAGCAAGACAACAATGGGCAGGAATACCAAATGCTCCTGCACTTCAAACAGTAAGTTTTCACACACGTTTTAATGAATTTTCAAATGCAGGTTATGGATTGGTTTTGTTCAATGACAAAAATGGATTTCACTCTCAGTTAGGAGTTCAAGGAACCTATGCTTATCATTTGCCTTTGAGCGATGGTAGATTGTTCAATCAATTATCATTTGGATTGGCATTTACATTCGTACAAAATCAATCAGATCAAAGAACTTTTACAGGTGATAGAGCTATTGCAGCAATTATTGAAAGCACTAGTTATTATAATGCTGATTTTAGCGTGGCTTACCATTTAGGGGGATTTTCATCGTATTTTACTGTGAAAAATTTATTGTTGACCGCTAAAAATAATTTGAATGTTCAAGAGCCTTTGGATTTGAGAAATTATATTTTTTCTGCTGGATATTATTTTGGAGAAGAGCTTTTTGTGCAATTTGAACCTTCTATTATGATGCAATTTAGAGAAGGAACAGGAGAAAGGATTGCTGATGTAAATATCAAAGCATATAAAACTTTTTCACAAACACAGCTTTGGGCAGCACTTTCTTACAGACAAAGTTTTGATGCAAATGCGATTCAAAATGCACGCTATGTGTCACCAATTGTAGGAATCAATTATCAAAATTGGATGTTTTCTTACACTTACACCAATCAAATGAACGAAACTGTATTGACTAACTCTGGTTTTCATCAAGTTTCTGTAGGTGTAAATTTATGGACGAGAGAGCAAAGAGCTGCAGCTTGTCCAAATATCAATTCGGTTTTTGGAGGTTTCTAAAAATCTCTTTTGTTGATTTTTGTATTTGCTATTTGGCTACCAACAAGCATTTCTAAAACCCTAATATCACTGTTCGAAAACAATTGATGTTTGCCTTTCTGAATATCTTTTTGAAGCAACTCATTTTTCTCTAAAATAGCTTTTGTTTGCTTTGCAACAGCCAAACCAGAATCAATAATTTGCATTTTATCACCCACAATTTTTCGAATTTGAGGAATCAAATACGGATAATGTGTACAACCTAATACCAAACAATCTACGTTTTGAGCTAACATTGGTTGTAGATACGTTTCTAGCAAAAGACTCATTTCGGGAGAATTTATTTTTCCAGTTTCAATCAAATCAACCAAGCCTTTTCC
>JANQTK010000274.1:0-5148 GCA_030731695.1 Polaribacter sp. | reverse complement strand
TCATTTCGGGAGAATTTATTTTTCCAGTTTCAATCAAATCAACCAAGCCTTTTCCAATTATTTCTTTGATAACAATGTGCGATTTAAAAACACTGGATGTCGCTTCAAACAATTCGCTGTTTAAGGTTCCTTTGGTGGCTAAAATTCCAACAACATTTGTTTTTGTAGACAATGCAGCAGGTTTTATGGCTGGTTCAATTCCAATAAAAGGAACAGCGTAATTTTGGCGCAATGTTTTTATGGCATTTGTTGTGGCTGTATTGCAGGCAACCACAATAATTTTACAGTTTTGATTTAGTAAAAACTCGGTATTTTTTATAGAAAGCTCAATGATTTCATCTTTAGATTTTTCTCCATAAGGAGCATTTTTACTATCTGCCAAATAAATAGTGTTTTCATTGGGCAATAAGGTTACAATCTCTTTCCAGATGGAAGTGCCACCCACTCCAGAATCAAAAATACCAATAGGAAAATTTGCAGATTGTGCCATGTTGTAAAAATAAAAAAACCTACTTAATAAAGTAGGTTTTTATGGGTTTATAAAAATTGATTTTTTTAGAATCCTAATTTTGCTTTTACAGCATTGAATAAATCTTCGCCTTTAGAAACTAGCAAACCTTTGCCAACTGACGAATCAAAAACATATACAATTCCTTTTGCAGCAGCAACATCTTCAATCGCTTTTTGAGCTTTTTCAATGATTGGATTTAAACCTTCAGCTTGCTTTTTTTGCATTTCTTGATAAGCAGTTTGTCTTAATTGCTCATATCTTTGGTTTTCTTGCTGTACTTCTAAAGCTCTAGATTCATTGATTTCTTTAGTTTGTGCATTTTGTTCAGCTTGGTATTTTTTTACTTTTGCCTCTAATTTTTTGCCCATTCCTTCAATTTCGTCTTGATAGGTTTTTCCTAATTTTTCAATATCCGACTTTAATTTGGTAGTTGATGGCATTTCTGCTACTAATTTTTCAAAGTCAATATGACCGAATTTTTGTGCATTTGCAACTCCACCTAATCCTAAAGTAAATACAGCAATTAATAGTAACGTTTTAAAATTTCTCATTCTTGTTTTAGTTTAATAATTATTCTTGATTTTTCTTCTTTTTTTCTTCTTCTTTTTTCTTTTTTAGCGCTTCTTGTTTTTCTCTCAGAATTTTACGTTGTTCTTCTCTTTTTTTTGCTAAAGCCTCTTTTTTGTCTTCTATTTCTTTCTTTTTAGCATCAACTAAGGCCTTTTTTTCTTCCTCTTTTTTAGCTAACTCGTCTTTTTTTTCAGTAATTAATTCTTCTTTTTTGTCAATTAACTCCTGTTGTTTTTCAGAGATTTCCTTGTCTACTAAAGGATCTTTATCATTTTTTTTATTTCTTTGATCCTTTTTTTCTTCAGACAATCTTGTTCTGTCAATGGTTGCTAAAACGAGGTCGCTAATATCGTATTTTTTATTGGAATATAGCATTACCAAATCACTAGATTTTTCAAAGACAAAATCATAATTTTTTCTACTTGCGATGCTTTGAATAGCATTGTAAACTTGATCTTGAATTGGTTTTACCAATTGTTTTCGCATCAAAAATAAATCGCCAGTAGGACCAAAATATAACGATTCTAGTCTTCTTAATTCTTCTTGTTTTAAGGTAATTTCCTCTTCTTTTTCTTCAATTAAATCTTTTGTTAAAATCGCTTTTTCATTGGCTAAATCGGTTTTCATAACCTCTATATGACGTGCTTGTTGGTCTAGGTTTGATTTCCATTTGGCAACTTTGGCATCTAACGTGTTTTGAGCTTTAAGATATTCAGGAACATTCTCTAGAATATATTCCATATCTATATAAGCAATTAACTGATTTCTTTGTGACCAAAAATTGGATACAGTAAATAAAAGAACGACGAATAAAAATATTTTTTTCATTTGTAAAATGTATTTAGAAAAAACCATGCCAAAAAAATAGATGCATCTACAAATGTACAATTTTCTTAGAATTGTCTTCCAATAATAAAATGTGTTTGCCAACCAGATTTTTCTGTAAATCCAGGTAAAGGATCAAACCCGTGTGCAAAGTCGATTCCTAATAACCCAAATGCAGGCATAAATATCCTGATTCCTAATCCAGCTGAACGTTTTAATTCAAACGGATTAAATGTCTTAAAATTGTCATAAGAATTACCAGCTTCTAAAAATCCCAGTGTGTAAATGGAAGCTGAAGGTGCATCAGTAATTGAATAACGCAATTCTAATTGAAATTTATTGTAAATAGAACCTCCTTCAGCAGAAGAAAGTCTGTTGTTTTCATATCCTCTTAAACCTACAACTTCTCTACCATCTAATTGAAAAATGGCAATTCCATCTCCACCAACATAATATCTTTCAAAAGGGGATAAGCCAACTTTTGAGTTGTAAAATCCTAAATATCCCATCTCTGCATTGGTCATCAATACTAATTTATCTGTAAATGACGTGTACCATTTTCCTTTGGCACTGATTTTATAATACTCTAACCACTTGTAATTTTCTGCAATTAGATTGTTTCTTTCTTCATCAGTTGCATCTTCTGGAATTGAATAATCTCTACCATTTACTAAGGAATATGGGAAAGTAGCTTTGATTCCCAAACTAAATTCTGATCCATAAGTTGGGAAAATTAAACTAGGTCCTGCAGAATTTCTTGATAAAGTAGCACTGTAAGATAAGTTGTTTAGACTTCCATTACTTAGAATGTTTTCACCAACTCTAAAACCGTAATTATTTAAATTAAAAGCTTGATAACTGATAGTTTGAGATAATTGAAAGAAATCATCAGGCCATTTTAAACGTTTTCCAAGTCCTACAGAAGCTCCCACAATTCCTAAACTTTGACTTCTATCAACATCTCCAGTTTGGAAATTAAACTGATATTGATTTGAAGAATACACAGAAAAAGACAACGATTGTGGTTTTCTTCCACCTAACCAAGGCTCAGTAAATGAAAAACTATACGTGTTAAAAGTTCTACTAGATTGTAAACGCAAAGACAAATTTTGACCATCACCCATTGGTAATGGTTTGTATGCATCTTTGTTAAAAATATTTCTGATAGAAAAATTATTGAAAGACAAACCTAATGTACCAATGAAAGATCCTCCACCATAACCACCTTGTAATTCTATTTGACTACCACCTTTTTCAACTACTGTAAAATCGATATCTGCAGTTTTGTTTTGATAATCAGGAACTACATCTGGTGATACATTTTGATCAAAGAAACCCAATTGTCCGATTTCACGAATGGAACGAATAATGGCACTTCTGCTAAATAAATCTCCTGGTTTTACACGCAATTCTCTAAAAATTACATGGTCGTTTGTTTTGTCATTTCCTCTAACTGTTACTTTTCTGATACGTGCTTTTTCATCTTCACGAACTCTAATTTCAACAGTAATAGAATCGTTTTCTACTTTGGTTTCAACGGCATTTACTTGCGAAAACAAGAAACCATTATCTTGATATAATGTTGATAAATCACTAGAATTTGGAGTTCCATCACCTTTTACGCGTTCTTTTAAAACAGCACCATTATACACATCGCCTTTTTCTATTTGCAATACCATGCGTAACTGTTCGTCAGTAAATTCTTTGTTTCCAACAAAAACAATGTCTGCGAAACGATATTGTTTTCCTTCTTCTAACTCAATATTTACATTGATAGTATTGTCATTATTCCAAGAAATATTTTCGCTTAAAATTCGTGCATCTCTAAAACCTAATCTGCTGTATTTGTCTAAAATTTTCTCTAAATCTTTTTGATATTCTTCTTCAATATATTTTGAAGCTTTCCAGAAACGACCAATCATTCTTTCTTTGGTCTTAGACATTGCTTTGCGCAATTTTTTGTCTGATAATTTTTCGTTTCCAGTAAAGTTGATGTTCTTGATTTTAATTCTTTGACCTTGGTCTATATAAACATTCATGTTTACAACATCCATGTCTGTTGTGTCTTTTTGGAGATTGAGTGTTACTTTAGTCTTTAAATAACCTTTATCAGTATATTTTTTGGTAAAGTAATTTTTGGTAGTTACTAATAAGTTGTCAGTAACCATTGCCCCTAATTTTAACTCAGCTTCTTTAATTAATTCTTTGGCTTTTGATTTTTTAACTCCGTTAATTTTTACTTGATTTAACTGAGGCAATTCTTGAACATCAAATTCAAGGTAAATAGCTTGTCCATCAACTTTTATCAAATACACATCTACATTACTAAACTGTTTGGTTTCATACAACTTTTTGATAGCACTTGTCAATTTATCACCAGGCAAACGTAATAATTGTCCTGTTACAAGACCCGTAAAAACTCTTACAGTTTCTTCGCTGAATTTTTTCAAACCAGTAACTGTAATTCCACCTAAAACATATTCTTTACCAATTTCATATTCAACTTTTTGATTGTTGATGATGGTATCTTTTTTAGTGATATTTAGTGTATCATTTTTGATGACATTAATACTGTCATTTTTTATTTGTGCAGTCGCATTAAAAGTAAAAAATAGTGCAGAAAGCACTAATGACGCAGAAAATAATTTCATAAAAAATTTATTCTGTAAGTTGTTCGCTCGTTTTTCCAAATCTTCTTTCTCTATTCTGATATTCTATGATGGCGTCATAGAAATGTTCTTGTCTAAAATCTGGCCAAAGTATATCTGTAAAATATAATTCAGCATATGCCATTTGCCATAATAAAAAATTACTAATGCGTTGTTCGCCACTAGTTCTAATCATTAAATCAACGTGGGGCAAATTAAATGTATATAAATGGTTATTTATAGTATTTTCATCAATATTTTCTAAATCAAGTTCTTTATTAACAACTTTTTTAGATATCGTTTTCATTGCATTAACAATTTCCTCTCTTGAACCGTAACTTAATGCAAAAGTTAGGATGATTTTAGTATTATTTCTTGTTTCAGAAATTACCTCAGCCAATACTTTTTGTGCTTTTTTAGGTAAACTTTCAATACATCCAATAGAATTTACTTTGACACCATTTTTCATGAAATCAGGCAATTCTTTCTTTAAGGAATTGATTAATAAGTTCATTAAAGCGTCCACTTCAATTTTAGGGCGTTTCCAGTTTTCTGTAGAAAAAGCATATAAAGTGATTGCTTCAACATTTATTT
>JANQTK010000273.1 GCA_030731695.1 Polaribacter sp. | reverse complement strand
ATGTAATAATTACGAAATCATTGATTTAGGAGTGATGGTTCCTCCTGAAAAAATTATTGAAACGGCCAAAAGAGAAAAAGTTGATGCCATTGGTTTAAGCGGATTAATCACGCCTTCTTTAGATGAAATGGTGTATTTAGCCAAAGAAATGGAACGTCAAAACTTTGAAGTTCCGTTGTTAATTGGTGGCGCAACAACATCCAAAGCACATACTGCTGTAAAAATTGACACGCAATATAAAAATGCAGTAGTTCATGTAAATGATGCATCAAGAGCTGTGACTGTTGTGGGTGATTTGTTGAATAAAAAAACATCGAAAGAATACACTGAAAACATCAAAAAAGACTACGAAAATTTCAGAATTCAATTTTTAAAACGAGGCAAAGAAAAAAATTATATTTCTATTGCAGAAGCTCGAAAAAGAAAATATGCTATTGATTGGGAAAACTCGAAAATTGTAAAACCAAAAGAACTCGGAATTCAAGTTTTAGAACAACTAAGTTTAAAAGAATTAGTCCCTTTTATTGATTGGAGTCCGTTTTTTAGAAGTTGGGATTTGCATGGTAAATTTCCTGAGATTTTAAAAGACGAAATTGTAGGTAATCAAGCAACTGAATTGTATGAGGATGCTCATAAAATGTTGCAACAAATCATCGCAAAACAACAGTTAAAACCCAAAGGAATTTTTGGATTATTTGAAGCGAATTCCATCAATGATGATGATATTGCCATCTATAAAAAAGAAAAAGAAATTGCTGTTTTTAGAACCTTACGTCAGCAATTATCAAAAAGAGAAGGCATTCCAAATATTGCTTTGGCCGATTTTATTGCTCCAAAAGAAACTAAAAAAACCGATTATATGGGTGCTTTTTGTGTGAGTATTTTTGGCGCTCAAGAATTGGCAGATAGTTATAGAAACAAAGAAGATGATTATAGCGGAATTATGGCACAAGCAATTGCAGATCGTTTTGCAGAGGCTTTTGCAGAATATTTACACAAACAAGTCAGAACCAAACATTGGGGATATGCTGTTGATGAAGGCTTAACTAACAACGATTTGATTCAAGAAAAATACAAAGGAATTCGTCCTGCACCAGGGTATCCTGCGTGTCCAGATCATTTAGAAAAAGAAACGATTTGGGAGTTGTTGGAGGTTGAAAATCAAATTGGTGTAAAGTTAACAGAGAGTTTGGCAATGTGGCCTGCAGCTGCTGTTTCAGGATATTATTTTGCAAACGAAGAGGCAAAATATTTTGGATTGGGTAAAATCACCAATGATCAAGTTACAGATTTTGCGAAAAGAAAAGAGATTACCAAAGAAAAAGCTGAAAAATGGTTGCATCCTAATTTGGCAGAAGAATAAGGGCACATCCTAACCTTCCCCAAGGGAAGGAACTAGTTTTGGAAAATAAAACGAATTTGTAAGATAAAATAAAATTAAACAGCTACTTTATTCTTTTTAAAAAAGAATTTTTAGGGGCATAAATTTCCCTCCTTTGGAGGGATTAAGGGAGGCTTATGAAAATAACAGATCACATTAAAAATTCAAACGGAAAAACCTTGTTTTCCTTTGAAATTATTCCGCCAAAAAAAGGCAATAGCATTCAAGAATTGTATAACAATATTGATCCTTTAATGGAGTTCAATCCGCCTTTTATTGATGTTACCACCTCAAGAGAAGAATATGTTTATATTGATAAAGGCAATGGATTATTGGATAGAAAAATTACCAGAATGCGTCCTGGAACAGTGGGAATTTGTGCCGCAATTAAACACAAATACAATGTAGATACTGTGCCACATGTGTTGTGTGGAGGTTTTACAAAAGAAGAAACTGAATATCTCTTGGTAGATTGTCATTACTTGGGAATTGACAATGTAATGGCCTTAAGAGGTGATGCCATGAGTCATCAAAAGTATTTTGAACCGATTGAGGGTGGAAACGAATATGCTAAAGATTTGGTAGCGCAAATTCACAATTTAAACTGCGGAAAATATTTGCATGATGTTGTAGAGGGCAATAACAAGGCTAATTTTTGTATTGGTGTAGCTGGTTATCCTGAAAAACATTTAGAGGCGCCTTCTTTACAAACCGATTTAAAACGATTGAAAGAAAAGGTGGATGCTGGAGCAGATTACATTGTAACTCAGATGTTTTTTGATAATAAAAAATATTTCGAATTTGTAGAAGCTGCAAAAAACATGGGTATTAACGTGCCTATAATTCCAGGAATTAAACCGTTAGCAGTAAAACGTCACTTGCAATTATTACCGCAAGTTTTTCGAATTGATTTGCCAGAAGAATTAATTTCAGAAATTGAAAAATGCACTACAAATCAGCAAGTAAGACAAGTTGGAATTGAATGGACCATTCAACAATCTAAAGAATTATTGGCTGCTGGCGTTCCAGTTTTGCACTATTATTCCATGGGAAAAAGTGATAATATTCGCGAAATAGCAGCAGCGTTGTTTTAAATGTAAGCATAGCTTCAATTGATAGACAAATAGGTAAAAGCAATTTTTTGAAATCTGGTTAGTAAATAATTTGCGTACTTTTGTAATCAAGAAATCAATTCATTAAATAAAACAAACATACAATGGCATTAGAAATAACAGATGCAACTTTTGAGGAAGTTGTATTAAAATCAGACAAACCAGTATTGGTTGACTTTTGGGCTGCTTGGTGTGGACCATGTAGAATGGTAGGTCCTATCGTTGACGAAATTCACGCAGAATACGAAGGAAAAGCAATCGTTGGAAAAGTAGA
>JANQTK010000272.1 GCA_030731695.1 Polaribacter sp. | reverse complement strand
GAGAAATAGCAAGAGCAGCAGCTTTGGCAAACAAATATCCTGATATTGTAAAAGTGATTGCAGTAGGAAATGAAGCCATGATTCGTTGGGCAACAAGCTATTATGTGCAACCCAATGTAATTTTGAAATGGGTAAATCACCTGCAAAAAATGAAAAAAGATGGAAAACTTCCTAAAGATTTATGGATTACAAGTTCTGATGATTTTGCTTCTTGGGGTGGAGGTGAAGAAAGCTATCGAACAAAAGATTTAGAGGCATTAATCAAAGCAGTAGATTATGTTTCTATGCACACGTATGCATACCACAATTCACATTACAATCCTGAATTTTGGAGAATTCCAGAAAACGAACAAAATTTTACATCACTTGATAAAGTAAATTCAGCCATGAAAAGAGCCTTAGAATTTGCAAAAATGCAATATAAAAATGTGTCCGATTATGTAAAAAGTATCGATTCAACCAAAACAATTCATATTGGTGAAACAGGTTGGGCATCTATTTCTGATGGACATTATGGTATTCATGGTTCAAGAGCTACAGACGAATATAAACAAAGTCTTTATTACAAAAGCCTTAGAGAATGGACAACTAAAGAAAAAATTTCTTGTTTTTATTTTGAAGCTTTTGACGAACAATGGAAAGATGCAGGAAACATAAACGGCTCCGAAAATCATTTTGGATTAATCAATTTAAAAGGAGAAGCCAAATTTGCTTTGTGGAATTTAGTGGATAATGGAACTTTTGAGGGATTAAAACGCGATGGAAAAACCATTACCAAAACTTTTAATGGAGATAAAAAAGAATTATTAAAAACGGTATTTACACCAAACACATACTATCCAAGATAAGTAACTGATGAATGTAAAAAAGCACATATTATTTATAGGAATATCATTTATGATAGCAAGCTGCGAAATCAAACAAGAACTATTGATTGTAGATGTTTATGAAACGTCTGCAAGTGGAAATAATTTAAAAAAATTGACCGATTTTTCAATTGATCAAAATCGAGATAGTTTGGTTAAAATTACACTTTTCCCATTAAAAAAACGTCAAAAAATAACAGGTTTTGGAGGTTCATTTACAGAGGCTTCAGCATACTTATTAAACAACATTAGCAAAAAAAATAGGGATTCAATTATTGAAGCCTATTTTGGAGAAACTGGTGCAAAATATTCATTGACAAGAACGCACATGAACTCTTGCGATTTTTCTTTAGGTCATTATTCTTATGCGCCAATTGCAGGAGATAAAAATCTAGAAAATTTTACTATTGATGAAGATAAAAATGATTTGATTCCTATGATTTTGGATGCTAAAAAAGTGTCAAAAGACGGATTTAAAATTTTAGCTTCACCTTGGACAGCTCCACCTTGGATGAAAGATAACAATTGGTGGACAGCAGGAAAATTATTGCCAGAATATTATGATACTTGGGCATTATTTTTCTCAAAATATGTAAAAGCCTATAAACAAGAAGGTATTGATATTTGGGGCTTTACCGTTGAAAATGAACCACTTGGAAATGATGGTAACTGGGAAAGTATGCATTATACACCTGATGAAATGACCAATTTTGTTCAACATCATTTAGGACCAAAACTAAAAGGAGATTACCCTGAAGTGAAAATTTTAGGATATGATCAAAACCGTGAACACCTAAAAGAATGGGTAGATTCACAATTCAAAAATGAAGAAACCTCAAAATATTTTGATGGTACAGCCATTCATTGGTATGCAAGTACGTTTCATTATTTTCCTGAAGAATTACAATATGCTCATCAAAAAGCGCCAAATAAATATCTAATACAGTCAGAAGCTTGTGTAGATGCAGAAATTCCAAAATGGAAAGACGATGCTTGGTATTGGAAAAAAGAAGCCACAGATTGGGGTTGGGATTGGGCACCAGAAAAGGACAAACACATGCATCCAAAATATGCTCCAGTTCATAGATATGCCAGAGATATTATTGGTTGTTTAAATAATTGGGTTGATGGTTGGATTGATTGGAACATGGTTTTGAACACACAAGGAGGCCCCAATGGGTTTAAAAATTGGTGTGTAGCACCTGTAATAGTTGATACTGAAAAAGATGAGATTTATTTTACTCCTTTGTATTATACACTGTCTCATTTCAGTAAATTTATCAGACCAGAAGCTACCGTTTTTGAAGTGGAAAATTCGGATAAAGAAATAATGGTTACTGCAGCAGAGAATCCTGATGGAACAATTGCAGTAGTTGTTTTTAATGAAACAAATCAATCAAAAAATATTCAATTATCACTTGGTAACCAAAATATTACTATTAAAATGAATGGACAATCAATTCAAACAATTGTAATTCAGACACAGGAAAATTAATATTAACTAATTTAAACTAATTAAAATATGACAACCTATCATAGTAAAGTACCATTAGGGCAAAAAATAGCCTTTGGTTTAGGTATGCTAGCAAACCAATTATTTCCTGCTATACTAGGAATATTCATAGTGATTTTAATAGATAAATTAGGATTTCCAGGTTGGATGCTTAGTGCAATCTACTTTGTACCCAAACTTTTTGACGCCATCACTGATCCAATTATGGGTTTTATTACTGATAATACAAAATCTAAATGGGGTAGGAGAAGGCAATATGTTATTATTGGAGCTTTACTTACAGGGATTTCATTTGATTTTATGTGGCAGTTATACCCCACTAATTCGATTAATTATAATTTCTATTATTTTATGGGTGTCTCCCTGATTTTCTTTTTGGGAATTACTAT
>JANQTK010000271.1:9850-12546 GCA_030731695.1 Polaribacter sp. | reverse complement strand
TCTAGTAAAATATTTAAAAATTGCTTTAAAAATTGCTAAAGACAATAATTTTGAAGCAGAAGAAGCTAGTTTATGCAATGAATTAGGCTTCTTTAAGCTCCAAAATGAAAATTACACGATAGCAAAACCCTATTTATTAAGATCTGCAACTATTTTTAAAAAAATAAATGATCATAATAATTATGTAGTAGTAATGTGTCATGTATTGTATGTTACTGTTTTAGAAGGTAATTTAAATAAAGCTGATAAAATCATAAAAGAGCTACTAGGTTTAGTGAAAAATCAACAATGGTTTGGTACAGAACAAACTTTATATAGAAATATTGCTTATAGATATCTCGTTGAAAATGATTCTCTTAATCATAATAAATGGAAAGTAAAGGAGGCAGAAGCTGCCTATAATCTTTTATCAAGGAGAAGTAATAATGAGATGTCATATTATAGAGTAAAATATGACACTGAAAAATTTAAAAATGACGCAGAAATAGCGAAACAAGGTTTAGAAAACGAAACTTTTTTATTGAATCAAAAACAAAATCAAAATAGAGCACTTTGGTTTTTTTTAGCTATTTTTTTACTACTATCTGGTATTGTAATTTGGCTATTTATCAAGAAAAAAAAATTAGCTACTAACTTAGATATTAGTAACAAAAATTTTCAACTTCTTTTAATTGAAAGTAATCACAGAATTAAAAATAATTTACAAATGATTTTATCAATGGTAAATTTTTCAAGTGATGAAGTTAGTAAATCTGAAAACAAGGCATTGAATAATATTTCAAGTAAAATTCAAATAATTAGCGCTCTGCATAAACACTTATATATAGATGTAAAGAGTGAATTTGTAAGTTTGCCTTTGTATTTTGAGGAAATAATTCGTTTATATACGTTTATAAAACCAAATACAATTACAGTAGAAAACGATTTATATCCTTTAAAAATGAATAGTGAACGTATTGTTTATTTTGGCTTAATTTTAAACGAACTTTTAGCCAATACAATTGAACACAATGTGTCTGAAATTAAAAATATTCATTTAAGGGTTAAAAAAATAACTAATTACTTTGTTTTTGAATATTGTGATTATTCAACACATATAGAAACTAAAGAAATTGGACAAGGAGTAGTTTTATTAGAACAACTTGTAAAAAGAGTAAAAGGAACAAATTTTCAATTAGATAAAAAAACAGGAATGTATAAATTTCATTTTAAAGATGTTAACTAAAGTAATAATTATTGAAGACGAATTATTTGTTGCAATGCATCTTCGTAAGTTAATAACCTCATTAGGGTATGATGTAATCGCATTTTATCATAGTGTTGAAGAATTTTTAGATGATTCAGCATGCGAATTTGACATTGCTTTTGTAGATATTTTTTTAGAAGGAAAACTGACAGGAATAGATGCAGCAAAACATATCAAACATCTACAAAAACCATTTATTTTTTTAACTGCAAACCGAGATTCTCAAACAATTAATGATGTAGCTGAGTTATCACCAGCAGCTTATTTAAGCAAACCATTCCAAGAAATAGAGGTAGAGGCTGCATTAAAAATTATATCATTGAAAAACACATCAAGTGAAAATGCACCTATAGATCCGTTTTATGTTTTTTTAAATGACAATAGTTGTTCAATAAGTACTTTAACATTAAGGGAAATAGATGTTTTAAAATCTTTATGTTTAGGATTACCTTTAGATATCATCTCTGAAAATTTATTTATTTCTAAAAATACAGTTAAAACACATTTACATAATTTATGTAAAAAGTTTGCTGTAAAAAGTAAATCTGATCTTATTTCAACAGTTAATAACATCTTCAATAAATAACATAAAAGCACAAAACCCTCACAAATTAGTGAGGGTTTTTTAATGAAGAATACCTAGAAAGTTTACTACTCATTCATTAGAAATAATATTTATGATTTTTTACTGTCAATAATTTTTAGCGTTTGCTCAATCCAATCTTGATTGAAATCTAGTGCAATTTCTGGAGAAATTCCTTTGTTTTCAAAATCGTAAAATTCGTGAAAATTCATATCTGTAGGAGTCATTTCAAAATATCCAGAAGGCGAACCGTATGAATAACCATAATTCATTCCGTATGCAATAACACCTCTAGTTGTTTGGCCTAGATGCTTTGCATTTTTCAAATTTTTTAATTTATAGGTAAATTGCTCTCCATTACTTCCTGTAAAACAATTAGTTAGTACATACACATTTTTGTTTTTTAATAATTTTAAATACACATCTGAAAACTTTTTATTGCCTCCAGCATTACTTCTCAAATCAACAATGATGTTTTCTGCATTTAATTTTTGCTTCACAGATTCATAAAATGCAAGATGTTCTTTTTTTGTTCTGTTGCTAAAATGCCCAAAATAAAGATATTGAGTATGTTCATTTATTTGTCTGAATTCCCAATTTGTTTGATTTTTTATTGGTAGTTCTTCATTGGCAGTGTTTCCAATTTTTTTATAACCCCAAATTCTTCCGTTATCAAAAGTGATCGATTTTAATAAACTTGGCGTTTTGTGTTCAATATGATAATCAAACAGATTGTATTTTTGATCTTGAATAAGATTGGCTTCAAACTTAACATCACCAATTTCCCATTGTGGAAGCTTACTTTCTAAGACGATTCCTGTAAGTGTTGATTTCGAATGATGATAAAAAACACCAATCACTAAATCA
>JANQTK010000271.1:0-9750 GCA_030731695.1 Polaribacter sp. | reverse complement strand
GATTCCTGTAAGTGTTGATTTCGAATGATGATAAAAAACACCAATCACTAAATCATCTTTATAAGCATACAAACCTTCAAGTTCAGTTAAGGTTTTTTTAGATAAACTATCTTTTAAAACCGTAATATCAACAACAGATAATAAGTTTGAAGTATAGTTTTTTAAACCATTATATTTTTTAGTAATTGCAATATTTGAATGTACGTCATTTATCAATAACAATTGTTTTTGAAGAAATGTAAAACAAGTTTCTATGGAAACTGGCTCCTTCAATTTAGATGATAATTTTGAATACATTGTTTCAAATGCTTCTTTTTTTTCTCCTTTGATTTGTTTTTTGTAGGAAGGCATTTTTTTTATTTTTTCGACTACAAAATCTAACTCTTTTTTACAATCGCAAATGTCATTTTGACTAAAAGAGGTGTTAAATCCGAATAAAATAAGTGCTAAAAATGGGATGCTTTTTTTCATAATGTTACTATTTTGAGATTAAACTTTCTGATACAAATGTATAAATGAAAAATAAGTAAACTCAATAATAATAAGCTTTTGGGGCGAAATTCTGTTATTCTGTGGTAGAATTCAAAATAGTTTTTACTTCATTTTGATAGGTTTTGGAAACAGGTACTTCTATGTGGTGAAATAACAACACGAATAGCTTTCCTTTTTCTGTTTTCCATTGTGAAAAATGAAAAGGATTGATAACAAAAGAACGATGGGTTCTAAGTAATTCTGGAAATTCATCAGCAATCACTGACAGTTTATTTCGAATCAAACTCTTTTTTAGTTGATTTCCTGACAAATAAAAAACTTCAATATAATTGTCTGATGATTGTATGCAAATCACATCATTTAAAAACAACCGCAAACCTTCATAACTTCCTTCACCTTTGATTTCAATTTTTTGAGCATCCATTTTTTTGTTTTTGTATTTACCAAAAGCATATCTACCAAAAATAATAATTGGCAAAATGGTTAAAAATGCTGGAATTATCACTTTTTTTAAATGATACTCTAATGAATAAGGATTTGGTTCACCAGGAACAATGATATACAAATAAAACAACCTAGCCATGATTGCACTTACAAAAACAAATATCAAAAAGAAGAAAATTTCAGTTTTTACAAACCAATTTTGAGCATTTTTAAAATATAAATACTGTTGAATTGGTAAAAAAATCAAATAACAAAAGGCACCCAACAATCCGTATAATGGCATGTAAATTAGTTTTTCGGATTCACCAAATTCATTCACATCCAAAGGCTCTGTAAAATATAGAAACACAAAAATCCAAATAGCTAAACCTAAAGCAATAATTATATGATGCTTTATGGAGGAATCAAATGGATATTTTTTATTCAATGCTAGCTTCTTTTATGAGTTGTTTCTTAAAATATTTTGTCAAAAGAAATTCAAAAATAAACAAAAGGATGAATAAAAGTCTAGCGATCATAGGAGTGTAAAATGCCAAAAATCCAGCAATTGCCCATACTGAAAAAGCATTTATAGCCCTTAATTTAAAGTATTTAGCTAAAGTAGGTGTAATTCCAGTAAGTCCTTTTTCTTTTTTAGGGATATAAATGTTCAACAGATAATTAAAAAAACCGATTCCAGCTAAATTAAAACAATAAAAAGCAAAAGGTCCTTTATAGCCAAATCCTTTTACATAAAACGCCGTAGAAAAGGGCAGAAGTACTATAAAAAATAATAGCAAAATGTTGTACCAAAGTATTTTACTGTCTATAGTCGATGTGAATTTAAAAATTCTCATATGCGCAATCCAGTACAAAGCTGTTACCATAAAACTGACAACTAAACCAATAAAACTTGGAATTCTATTTTGTAAAATTACTAAAGTATTACCTGTTTGTAGTTCTTTATAACTAGGTATTACTACTTCTAAAACAAGTAAAGTCATTGCTATCGAAAAAACAGCGTCACTAAAACTAATTACTCTAGATTTATCAAATGTTTCTTTTTCCATGTATAAAAATTTCTATAAACCAAATATAAACATTTATGTAGATTGAACTAAATAAAAACAAATGAGAATGTATTTATTGGTATTTTTGCGACTTTAATTTTCTATTCTTGAAAAATTCAAAAGTATTAATCATTTTAGCATTTATTGCTATTTATGTTATTTGGGGATCTACTTATTTATTCAATAAAATTGCGGTAACAGAGTTGCCACCATTTTTTTTAGCATCTATTCGTTTTTTTGTAGCAGGAACTTTAATGATTATTTTGGCGAAGATTTTTAAACAAGATTTAAGAATTTCCAAAAAGGAATTAACCAATTCAATGATTGCGTCATTTTTCTTTTTGATTTACGGAAATGGTGTTTTTGTTTGGGCTTTGAAATATGTGTATAGTGGATTTGGAGCTTTAATTGCTTCCTCACAACCATTATTTGTCTTATTACTATTGCGTTTGATAGATCGAAGACCAATGAAAAGAAAGTCGATTATTGGTATTACTTTCGGTATGTTTGGAATGTATTTATTGGTAAGTCAGCAAGAATTAACCACTTCAGAAAACAGTTTACTTGGAATTTTTATGATTTTAACTTGTGTTTTGAGTTGGAGTTATGGCAGTGTATTTGTATCAAAAGCACAATTACCCAAAAGTTTTATGGTAAGTACAGGGTATCAAATGCTATTTGCTGGAGGAATTTTATGTTTTGCAAGTCTAAGTTTTCAAGAAGATTGGATATCACCATTTGATTGGAGTCCAAAAGTATTGACTTCTTTAATCATGCTTATAATTTTTGGAGGAATCATTGCATTTACATCATTTAACTATCTTTTAAAAGTAGTTTCAACCGAAAAAGTTTCCACATCAGCTTATGTAAATCCGGTAATTGCGCTATTTATGGGTTGGTTTTTTTTGGATGAAAAGTTATCATTACAATCTATTATTGCATCTGTAATTTTGCTTACGGGTGTGTATTTTATTACAACAGTAAAGAAGGTTTAAATTGCGAATACTGTAACAATCGTAATTTTTTTTTAGTTTTTCTTTTTTTTTATAATTTTTTTGTATATTTGTTATAACTTAAATTTCACCCCTAATGAAAACAAATTCCCTTTCGGCTGCAGAGCAGTCCGTACTCAACGTAGTACAAAAAGAACCTTTAACTAGTTTCGAAATCTTAAAACGAGTGGACAATGTTCCAATGATTTTATCATTGTATAACGTTTTAGATGATCTTAGAAATAAAGGTATTATCAAAAGTTTTATAAAAGAAAATAAAAAATATCACTGCGCGAGTTAGTAGTTATTTATTGATTTCTTTTAATTTATAAAGCATTGTTTTAATTTTAAAACAATGCTTTATCGTTTTATCTATATTTTTTTACCATTCATCGATTAGAACTAGAAGATCATCTTATTTAAAAAAAACACTATTGTTTTTAAAATACTTTTACATAAAAAATAAAACATAATGGAAACAATACATTTAACAGAGACAGAATTAGCAGTTTTAAACGTAATTAAAGAACAACCTTTAACAAGTTTTCAAATTTTAAAGAAGGTAGAATCTATTCGAATGATTTTGTCTTTGTATACTATAATTGATGAACTTAAAAGCAAGGGGATTGTTAATAGTTATGTGGAGCAAAATCAAAAATATCATTATGCTTCATAAGTAAGCTACTATTCTACTTTTTTAGTATTAATTTCAAAAATTAACCTATAAAATAGTAGCTATGATTCTTTAAATGGTCTGATATCTACAGAAACGCTCATGATGCTTTTTCCTGAGCCATAAATAACACCTTTTAAAGGAGGTACATCATAATAATCTCGACCATAAGAAACTGTGATGTGTTGATTTTTTGGAATTTGATTGTTTGTTGGATCAAAATCTACCCAACCAAACTTTGGTATATACACAGAAAACCAAGCGTGAGAAGCATCTGTGCCAACTAATTTTTCTTTTCCTGGTGGAGGCAAGGTTTCTATATAACCACTTACATATCTTGCAGGTAAACCAACAGAGCGTAAACAAGCAATGGCTACTTGAGCAAAATCTTGACAAACTCCTTTTTTAGCTTTCATTACTTCATCAATAGGAGTTGCAATGGTGCTAAAGTGAGAGTCGAACTTAAAATCGGTAAAAATTCTTTTCATTAATTCATTAGTAGCTTCAAAAACTGATTTTTTGGGTGCAAAAGAAACTTTTGCATAATCAGCAATTGTACTTGAGAGATCTCTGATAAATGCAGAGTCTAATAAAAATTGTTTTACAGCTAGTATTTCTGGTTGTAAAGTAGTTAGTAATTGCAAAGCTTCTTCTAAAGTGATATTTTTACACGATTCAAAATCTATATTTGAGGGCTCTAAATCATAATTTCTTTCAACTTTACTTTTTGCAGTTACAATCAATTCTTTATGTTGATTTTTAATAGAAAAAAATGTAGAAATGTTTCCAAAAAAATCAATTGTTTCATGAATAGTGCTTGGTTTTGGGCTAATTTCTATTTGATAATCTAATACTTTTTGCCCTAAAAATTCTTTAGGTTTTAAATATGCTACATTATGACAGTACGTTACGTAATTGTCATATTTATAGCTAGTTGTGTGTATTATTGAATAAATCACTTTAAGAAAGATAGTTTTGATCTACCAACTGTATTTGTTGTTCTGAATGATTAAAATACGTATCAGTCAGTAGTAGAGATGTTTGATGAATTTGATCACTTAATGAAGCCAATAAATCTACAAGTTGTGATCTTGTAAAATCGGTTGCATTCACTTTAATTAATTGTGTTGCTTTTGCTTTATCTATAAGTTCACATGCTACTAAAATTGATTGTTGTATGTTCGTTATTTTTTGATCACCCGTTTTATTTGGTAACTTAAAAATGTCTTTTCGAATTCTGTTTAATTGATATTTTAATGACCTAGAGTAAGAGTTATCTAATAAAATTAAATTGACTACATTTTCTATATTTAAATAAGATTTAAAACTATACCTATAAATATTTAAACTTTCATTACTATTTAATAGGGCTTCTAAAATTTCGTATTCAATATCTTCATCATAAACTACTGATAATAAAGCTCTAGACTTATCAATACCCATCATTGCTTTTTCCATTTGCAAACCAATAAAGTATAATAAAAGTCCTTGTTCTACCAAAATACTTTCTTCAATTAGTGCGATAAAAGCAATTAATTTAGTAATTATTGAATCGAGCAGTTTGATGATTTTAGGGATGTTTTTATGATCTTTCTTTTGAAAATCTCGCCAGGTTTTTTGCAACATATCATACACACGCCACATATCTTTAGACCATAAATTTCGCAATGAATAATAAGAATTATTAAACGATTTAAGAGAATGTGCCATGCTTCCAATTTGATTTTCATCAAACAAAACAATAGCAATTTCTTGCAACGGATTTTGCAAAGCTTCTTCTTTATTTTTACCGGAAAAACCTGGGAAAATGGAGGTTAAATGCGTGATTGATTGAAATAAAATGGTCATACTTTCAGAGTCCGATTCTTTTTTTGAATACTCTGAATTTGACATTTGGTTTAAAATCATTCGTATGTAACGTGCTGTTGTTAAGGTTCTTGCCAAATATCTGCCAGACCAAAATAAATTTTCGGCAGTATTGCTAGGTAAATTTCCAATACCTGTCATGTTATTGGAAGTAGAGTGATGCCAATGATATCGTTGTCTTTTTTTAGAAATTTTACCATCAGTATTGGTTATCCAAAAGTCTTTACTAGTGCCTCCTTTTTGATTGGAAACACGTAATTCTTTTCTTTCAGCAGCAACTCTAACCAAACCTCCTGGCATAACACTATAGCTATTGTCTTTTGCAACTGAAAAAGTTCTGCACATTACTTTTCTGGGCTCTAAACTATCTGTTGTTAGGTTGGGAGCTGTAGAAAAAGATATTTTTTCTTGCGCTACAAAACGATAAGGTTTACTTAAAATCTCTTTTTTAAGTGCTTCAAGTTCCTCTTTGTTTAAAAATTCGCAAAAATAAATGCTTTCTCTGCTTGTAATATCGATTGGTTTTACAACAAAATTGGTTAAATTTTCTAATACGTGTTTGCGTTCTTTTTCTTGTCCACACCACCATGAAGCAATTTGTGGTAAAATTAAATCTTCTTTTAAAAAGTATTTACAAATAGAATTCATAAAAGGAATTAATCCTGGGTTTTCTAAAACGCCACTTCCAATAGGATTCATAATGGTGACATTTTGCTGTCTTACCACATTTAACAAACCTGCAACTCCTAAATACGAATCTCCTTTTAGTTCTAAAGGATCAACAAAAGCATCATCTACACGTCTGTAAATAACATCAATTTGTATCAAACCTTTTAAGGTTTTTATCCAAACTTTGTCATCTCTTACAACCAAATCATTTCCTTTTACTAACGGATATCCTAAAAATGAGGATAAATAACTATGCTCAAAATAGGTTTCATTAAGTGGCCCAGGAGTTAAAATTACTATGGTTGGATTTTCTTTATTATTTGGCGCTGAATTGATAAGTAATTGGTTAAAATCTTTAAAAAAATTGAAAGGTTGCTTTACGTTTATTTCGTTAAAAAAATCAGGAACAACCTCATTAATTGAAAATCGGTTTTCTAATGAATATCCTAAACCCGAAGGCGCTTCTGTTCTGTCGTTTACAACCCACATTCTACCATCAGGGCCTCTTGCCAAATCAGCAGAATGTATTAACAATTGTTTGGCTGTTTTGTAGTCTATTTGATCGCAATTTCTTAAAAAACCACGATGTGAAAATATAATTTCGTAAGGAACAATTCCGTTTTTTATAAGCTCTCTTTTTCCGTAAATATCTTTAAGCACTAAGTTTAAAACTTCAGCACGTTGTTGCAAGCCTTTTTCTATATTTTTCCATTCTTTATTTTCAATTACAAACGGAATAATATTTAAGCTCCAAGGTCTTCGCAATCCATTAGGGTCATTGTAAACGTTGTAGGTAACACCATTTTCTAACAATAACCAATCTAAATCTTGTTGTCTTTTTGATAATTCTTTGATGCCTAATTTAGAAAAATTTGATAATAATTTGTTCCAATTTGGGTTGATACTCAAATCAGATTTTAAAACTTCATCGTAATTTTCAAAATCTTTAAAATAATCACCAAAAAGTGAATCTTTAGCTATTTCCATGAAAGCTTTTAATTTTTAAGACGTAAATCTAAGGTATTTGGATATTCTGGGTTTACACGAACTTCTTTAAAAGTAAACTTTTTAGAACTTTCTTGTTTTTGAATACTTCTACCAATATTTTCAGTTGTATCAATAATGCTTTCTTCTTCTTTTTCGGTTTTTTCTGGTGATGAAATTTCTCCTTGTGTGTGTCCAAAATCCCAAAAACGATTAATTCTTCTTGATTCTGCTTCAAAACTATTTACTGGATAGGTTTCATAACTTCTTCCTCCAGGATGCGCCACAAAATAGGTGCAACCACCAATAGAACGTCTGTTCCAAGAATCTACAATATCAAAAACCAAAGGCGTATCAACACCAATTGTTGGATGCAAAGCAGAATATGGATTCCAAGCTTTGTAACGCACACCAGCCACATATTCGCCATGAATTCCGGTATTTCGTAATTGTACTTTTACGCCATTACAAGTAAGAATGTAGCGTTCATTAATAAAATTACTAACTTTTACTTGTACTCTTTCTAATGAAGAATCTACGTATCTGGCAGTTCCACCACCCGTCATTTCTTCACCTAAAACATTCCAAGGTTCTATACCCGCCCGTAATTCTAGGTGTATATTGTTAATATCAACCATACCATACAAAGGAAAACGGAATTCAAAAAACGGATCAAACCAATCTTCTTTAAATTGATAACCTGCTTTATTTAGTTGATTCACAATGTCTTTTATGTCTTCTCTTACAAAATGTTCAATTAAAAATTTATCGTGTAATTCTGTGCCCCATCTCACTAAATTGTGTTCGTACGGTTTTTTCCAAAACCAAGAAACCAATGTTCTTACCAATAAGTTTTGCATCAAACTCATTTGCGCATGAGGAGGCATATCAAAACCACGTAGTTCTAAAATTCCTAATCTTCCTGAGGAAGAATCAGGTGAGTATAATTTATCAATACAAAATTCTGCACGATGTGTATTCCCCGTTAAATCGGTTAACAAATGCCTAAATAAACGATCTGTAAGCCAAAAAGGAACTTCACCATCTTTCGGAATTTGACTAAAAGCAATTTCTAATTCATATAAATTATCTAATCTAGCTTCATCAATTCTTGGGGCTTGAGAAGTTGGCCCAATAAACGAACCTGAAAAAAGATAGGATAAGCCAGGGTGATGTTGCCAAAAGGTTAATAAACTTCTCAGCAAACTTGGTTTACGTAACAAAGGACTGTCTTTAGGCGTAATGCCCCCTAAAGTTACATGATTTCCGCCACCAGTTCCAGTATGTTTGCCATCTAACATAAATTTTTCAGTACCCAATCTACTTTTTTTAGCTTCTTTGTAAATGGCAAAAGTAGTATCCATTAATTGTTGCCAATTTTGAGAAGGATGCACATTTACTTCAATAACACCAGGATCTGGCGTTATTTTCATAGATTCCAATCTGTTGTCTTTTGGTGGTCCATAACCTTCTAAAACAACCGGAATTTCTAATTCTTTGGCAGTCGCTTCAATTGAAGCTAGCAAATCTAAATAATGAGCTGCATCCTCTAAAGGAGGTAAAAATAAGTGTAATTTACCGTCTCTAATTTCCGAACAAATTGCAGTTCTAACAAAATAATTGGGTTTGTTGCTTATACCATTTGATAAAAACGATTCATGCCTTTTAGACACCATTTGTCTAAAACTAGGCAAACGTTTCTTTTTAGAAAATAAATCAGGTTCGTATATCGGAAAAAGTTCATGTTCAGGTTTTGCTTCTAAAGAATTTAAAGGCAAACGCAATCCAATAGGGGAGTTCCCTGGAGTTAGATAGATATGTTTTCTTCTAAAAGTCCATTCGCTTGTAAACCAGGTATCTTCAGTTTTGTTTAAAGGCAGCACATATCCTACAGGTTTTGATGTGCCATTTTTTAAAATTTCGGCAACTTTTTGTTCCGCCAAAGAACCATCTTTATCATCAGCAGGATTATAATCTATAGGCATTTGGCCTTGTTCCCATAAAAACAAAAATGCATCTTCATAAGTAGGAGTGATGTGTTGTGGAGTTACTGCTAAATAGGTGGTTAGTGTTTTTAAAAATAATTCATCTGCATTTTCTGGTAAATTTTTGATAGGATTAATAGCTGCAAACAAATCAGTATTGAAACAAATTTTACGACCATCTTTTCGCCAACACAATTCAATTGACCATCTAGGTAAGGGTTCACCTGGATACCATTTGCCTTGAGCATGGTGTAAAAACCCACCATCAGCAAACTTTTTTAGAAATCGCTTTGATAAATCTGTTGCTAATTTACGTTTGTGAGGTCCGTCAGCAGCTGTATTCCATTCATCAGCTTCCATGTCATCAACAGAAACAAACGTAGGTTCACCACCCATGGTTAAACGAACATCGTTTTTTTGTAGTTCTTTTTCTACTTTAAACCCTAGTTTCTCAATCGCTTTCCATTGTTCATCTGTGTAGGGTTTGGTAACTCTGGGCGATTCCAAAATACGTTTTACCGAATTTTCGAATTCAAAAGTCGTTTCACAAACATCCGAAAGTCCAAATACTGGAGCAGCACTTTCAAAAGATGGGG
>JANQTK010000270.1:10383-12582 GCA_030731695.1 Polaribacter sp. | reverse complement strand
AAATTATTGCTTCCAGGCAAAATAAACGTATAAGGTCCTGGCAATGCTCGTTTTAAAATTTTGAAAGTGGGTGTGTCTATTTGTTTTACGTAATCTGATAAATGACTCAAATCATTACACACAAACGAAAAATTTGCCTTTTCAAGTTTTATTCCTTTGATTTGCGCGATTCGTTCTAAAGCTTTTGTATTGGTAATATCACAACCCAAACCATAGACAGTATCAGTGGGATAGATAATTAATCCTCCACTTTTCAATACTTTTACAACCTTATCAATTTGCTTTTGATTCGGATTTTCGTTGTATAATTTGATGAATTCTGCCATAATTTAAAAATACAAAAACTCTAGTTGTTATTACAAATAGAGTTTTGATTTTTTTTTAGAAGTCGGAATTTTCTATGATTTATCAATCAAACGAAATCCTTCTCCATGAATATTTAAAATTTCTACATTTTCATCATCTTTCAAGTATTTACGTAATTTTGCGATATACACGTCCATACTTCTTGATGTGAAATAATTGTCATCTCTCCAGATTTTTGTCAAAGCCAATTCACGTGGCATCAAATCATTTTTGTGAATTGCCAACATTCTCAACAATTTACTTTCTTTTGGTGACAATTTAATGGGTTCTATTTCTCTTGGTGATGACAAATAACGCAATTTCGAGTTGAATGAAAAACCTCCAATTGTGAACTCAAAAATTTGATCAGATTCTGAAGTTTTATCTGATTCTTTGCGTTGTAAAATTGCTTTTATTTTGTGCAATAATACCTCAGAATCAAAGGGTTTGTTCAAATAATCATCTGCTCCAACTGCATAACCTTTCAAAACATCTTCTTTTAAAGTTTTGGCTGTTAAGAAGATAATTGGAATTTCTTTGTTGGTTACTCTGATATCTTGTGCTAAAGAAAATCCGTCTTTGCGAGGCATCATTACGTCTAAGATACACAAATCATAATCGCTATTTTTAAACATTATCAATCCTTCAATACCATCTTTTGCAAGTGTAACATTGTAGTCATTTAATGATAAATAGTCTTTTAAAACGGTACCAAAGTTTGGATCGTCTTCTACTAATAAAATTTTTTTACTTCCCATTTTATATTTAATTTAAAGGTAATTTAACTGTGAATATGCTTCCTTTTCCTTTTTCACTTTCTACAAATACTGTTCCATGATGTTTTTCTACGATTTCCTTTACGTAAGCCAATCCTAAACCATGGCCCTTTACATCATGAATGTTTCCTTTTTGCTCTCTATAAAACTTATCAAAAGCCATTTTTTGAGCTGTTTTTCCCATTCCAATTCCTTCATCTTTTATTTTAAAGATGAAAAATTTATTAGTGCTTTCTGTGTAAATATCAATTTTTGGAGCATCAACTGAATATTTAATCGCATTTTCTAACATGTTTACAACAACATTCAATAAATGAAATTCATTGCCCGAAATTTCTGATGAAATTGCTTGAAAATGTTTTTCAATACTTCCTCCTCTATCATCAATTAACAAACTTACGTGGTTAATAGCGTCTTCTATTATGTCGTGAACATCAACAGTATCCTTACTAATTGTTAACTGATTCTTTTCTAATCTCGAAATCCGCAATACATTTTCCACTTGTGAATGCATTCTTTTATTTTCATCACGAATCATTTTTACATAACGCAACACTTTTTCTGAGTCTCCAATTATTTTTGGATTTTTGATGGAATCTAAAGCCAAATTGATGGTTGCAATTGGAGTTTTAAATTCGTGAGTCATGTTATTGATGAAATCCGTTTTTATTTCTGATATTTTTTTCTGCTTTATTAATTGATACAACGAACTAGAAAAAGCAATAATGATGACGAAAATGAAAAATAAAGACAACAATAAAATGGATGAAATTCCTGATAAAATGTGCTCATTTTTCGATGGAAAAGTCACGAATAAATTATATTCAGGATTATTATCTGAATCATACAAAAGTGGATATTCGTAACTTTCATTGATATTAATTGTGTAATATCCTGATTTTAATTTGGTTGCCAAACCTTCATTGGTATAAACTCCGTATTTGAAATCTAAATGAATATTATTTTTATCAAGTTCTTCTTTTATGGTTGCATTTAACTCTCTATTACTTACTCTTTTATTAAGTGGATTTACTCTTTTAAAATCTTTCATGATTTGAGTAAACTGACTTTTCTCTAG